>NZ_RZPL01000230.1:0-7486 GCF_004022805.1 Mesorhizobium sp. M7A.F.Ca.CA.002.04.1.1
CACCCTGTTCGAAGCCGGCGGCGACTATGACGGCGAACAAAAGCAGCCACGCCAGCGGCACGAAACCCAGGACGGAAACCTGGTGCCCGGCCTCGTCGACCTTGGGCAAACGCGGCAGCACCGAGGCCAGGCAAATGCCACACAGCACGAAGGCGAAAATGCCGACGAGGAAGGGCGGCCAGCCCTCAGTGCCGACTGCAAGCAGGCACAGTGGCCCGGTCGCGAAACCGGCCGAGATGATCGTCGAATAGACACCCATGACGCGGCCGCGTCGGGCCGGCGGTGCCAGCGCGATCACCCAGATCTCGCTCAGCACATAGAGCGGATTGGTCACGACGCCGATCAGGAAGCGCAGGGGAAACCACAAATAGACATTTTGCGTCCAGCCGATCAGCGCCAGCACGACAGCCGAAAGGGCCGCACAGGTGAGCGCGGTGCGCCCTGCCCCGAATCGGCGGGCCAGCGCCGGGATCAACGGCGATAACAGAATGAAGCCAATCGGCGTCATGGCCGCCGACAAGCCGATCATCGCTGGCGAAACGCCCTGGCGCTGCAGGATGAAACTCAGCAGCGGATAGGACAACCCTTGCGCGATGGCGAACACCGAGACGGTCGCGATCACACCGGTGATCGCCGCCCATTGCATCGTCTCGTCCTTGTTCGATTCAACCAAATTCATGTACGCACCGCTGTCGGGCTGCAGGATTAGCGATTGAGTTGCGCAGAGGTAAGCCCCTGGCGGGCGAAAACTGCTTGCTCCAGACAGTGCCTGTCAGGAGGCTGGGCCTGTCAGGAGGTTGGGCCTGTCAGGAGGTTGGGCTTATCAGGAAGCTCGGCGCATGGATGAGCGGTACAGCGCGAACATCACCAGCACCGCGTCGAGAGCGGCAATAACCACCGGCAGCCCAAGTGGGCCGATGCCTTGCATGAGCAGGCCCGCACCGGGTGGGCCGACGATGCCACCAACGCCCCACATCAGCGCAAAGGCAGCGTTGCCGGCGACCAGCACAGAGCCCTTGAACCGGCTGCCGAGTTCGACCAATGCCATGGTGTAGACGCCGTAACCGACCGCGCCCATCACCAGCAGCACCACCCAGATCAACGGCGTTGTGATCAGCAGAGGCAGCAAAAGCGCGCAAACGGTTGTTGCCAGTGCGCAGACGATGATCATGGCGCGGCCGCCAAAACGCTCCGCCAGAAGGCCGAGTGGTATCTGCAGCAGGATGTTGCCGAGGGAAAGCGCCATCACCAGCGAGGCCAGAACGGCTTCCGCCAGGCCATAGCTGGCGCCGAAGACCGGGACCAGCGCATAGGTGCTCTGCTGGACCGCCGCCGAGACAAGCACGGCAAGCAGCAGCGCCGGCGCCATTTTGGCAAACCCGACAAGGCCGCTGGCAGGCTGGCCGTCATCCTCGAAGCCGGTGAGCTTTGACGAGACGGCGTGCAGGATCACCGCGCAGAGCGCGAAGCCGGCGACGCCGACCATGAAAGGCGCCCAGCCCGACGTACCGAGCAGGGTCAGCGCGAATGGTCCGGCGGCATAACCGGCGCCCATCAGCGTGTTGAACACGCCCATCACCCGGCCGCGCCGCGACGGCGGTGCCAGCGACAGCGCCCACACCTCGCCAAGGATATAAAGCGGATTGATGACCACGCCGATGATGAAGCGGATGACGAACCACGCCACCCAGTCCTGCAGATAGCCGATGCCCAGGAAGCAGAGCGCGCCGATCAGCGAGCAGCCGACCGCCAGGTTGCGCCCGCCGACCAGCCGCACCGCCGCCGGCACGAAGGAAGCCGACAGGATCAGCCCGAGCGGCATCATCGCCGCCGACAGGCCGATCAGCGCCGGCGACATGCCTTGCTTCTGCATCAGCAATGTGAACAGCGGCGAGCTCAGCCCTTGCGCGGCGCCAAACATGGCAAGTGCCGCGGTGACGCCGGCAAGCGCTGCCCATTGCGTTCCTGCTTCGCCTTCGCTCGAGCCGGTCGCGACCATGCTGCCATCCAGATGAACTGCTGGCCATCAGGCCGGCAAGCCAAGTAGCTATCGGTTCGATCCCCGGAAGGAAAGGGCCGGCCACCGAAATCCGCTTGCTCCAACGCGGCAACCTGATCAAGCCGATGTCGCGGCCGGGCACCTGCCGTTCCGGCATGTCGCTTCCCTCGCCCTAGTGGTCGTCGCCTCCGCAATGGCCGGACAGCCGCCGGTCCATTATGCCGCCCGCTATCGCATCCCACGAGGACCATCATGACCGCCGCCCTACAACCCTCAGAACCGGCATTGGCCACCGACCGCGCCCGTCGCGGCGGCCGCGCTGGAAAGCGCGCCGGCGGCTCAGCCGCGTTCGAGCAGCCGGCTTTTCGCCAGTTGAAGAACCCGCTGGCGCCAACCAGGCTGGTGTCCGACGACGAGCTGGAATCGATTCACCTCGCTTCCCTGCGCGTGCTGCGGGAAATCGGCGTCGACGTGCTGCATGATGAGGCCCGCAGCATCATGAAGGCGCATGGCGCCGACGTGCGTGACGGCTCAGAGCGGGTGCGCTTCGACAGCGACATGATCCTCGACCTGGTGTCGCACTGCCCGTCGGAATTCACCATCCATGCCCGCAATCCTGCGCACAATGTGCGCTTCGGCGGCAACAATGTGATCGTCTCGATGATGGCGTCGGCGCCCAATTGCTCCGACATCGATCGCGGCCGCCGGCCCGGCAACCAGCAGGACTACCGCAACTTCCTCAAGCTCGCGCAGATGCACAACATTCTGAACTGCACGGGCGGCTACCCGGTCGAGCCGACCGATATCCATCCATCCGTCCGCCATCTCGAATGCATCCGCGATCTCAGCGTGCTCACCGACAAGGTGTTCCACATCTATTCGCTCGGCAAGGAGCGCAATGTCGACGGCATCGAGATCGCCAGGATCGCGCGCGGCATCAGCCACGAGCAGATGCTCGAAGAGCCGTCCGTCTTCACCATCATCAACACCAATTCGCCGCTGAAACTCGATGTGCCGATGATGGAAGGCATCATCCAGATGTCGAGCAAGGGCCAGGTCGTCGTCGTGACGCCGTTTACCCTGTCGGGTGCGATGGCGCCTGTCACCATCGCCGGCGCACTGGTGCAGCAGAACGCGGAGGCGCTTGCCGGCATCGCCTTCGCCCAGATGGTGCGCAAGGGCGCCCCCGTCGGATATGGCGGCTTCACCTCCAATGTCGACATGAAGTCCGGTTCACCGGCGTTCGGCACGCCGGAATACATGAAGGCGCAGCTCGCCGGCGCCCAGCTTGCCCGCCGCTACAACATCCCCTACCGCACCTCCAACACCTGCGCCGCCAACACGGTCGACGCGCAGGCGGCTTATGAAAGCGTGTTCTCGTTGTGGGGCGCCATCCAGGGCGGCGGCAACCTGATGATGCATGCCGCCGGCTGGCTCGAAGGCGGCCTGCGCTGCTCCTACGAGAAGACCATTCTGGACATCGACCTGCTGCAGATGGTGGCCGAATTCCTGACCCCGCTCGACCTTTCCGAAGAGGCACTCGGCTTCGACGCCATCCAGTCGGTCGGCCCCGGGGGCCATTTCTTCGGCACCCAGCACACGCAGGACCGCTACAAGACCGCCTTCTACTCGCCGATCCTCTCCGACTGGCGCAATTACGAGACCTGGGCGGAAGCCGGCTCGCCGACGGCGCTCGAAAAGGCCAACAAGGTCTGGAAGGAGCGGCTGGCGTCCTATGAGGAGCCCTACATGGACCCGGCCATCCGCGAGGAACTCAACGCCTTCGTCGCCAAGCGCCGGTCCGAAGGCGGCGCGCCGACCGATTTTTGATCGGCAGTATTGTTGATGAACGGTCGACCCCCACTCCGTCGAGCTGCGCTCGACACCTCTCCCCCGATCGACGGGGGAGAGGAAAGGCGCGAGCTTATGCACGCTGGCACCCTTCCTCTCCCTCCGGAGGGGGGAGAGGTGGCGTCGCGAAGCGGCGACGGAGTGGGGGAAGGCGCTCATGAAACCCGTAGCCGTCGCAAAACGGGCACTACCCAGCGAGCCAGAAAACTCAGGCAAGGTGACAACCAGGCCGAAGCGCTGCTTTGGCTTGAGTTAAAGGCCCGCAAGCTTGGCGGCTACAAGTTCACGCGACAGTTCTCTATCGGACCATACTACGCGGACTTCGCTTGCCGCAAAAATTGGCTTGTCGTGGAAGTCGACGGACACCAACACGCCGGCAGCTCATATGACCGCCGCCGCGACGATTTCATGCGTGCCCAGGGCTATTCGATCCTGCGTGTTTGGAACCATGACGTCCTGAAACATCGTACTCCGGCCTGTGAAACCATCCTCGCCGCGCTTGATGGCAGCCTGGCCGAGAACACGGCCGCATCCGATCTCCGCTTTGTTTTCACACCCCGCTCACCCGATTCAATCTCTTCAAACACGGACCTATCCAGATGAAATCACACGTAAAAGCGGTTGTCATCGGCGGCGGCGTCGTCGGCTGCTCGGTTCTCTACCACCTGGCCAAAGCCGGCTGGACCGACATCATGCTGATCGAGCGCTCTGAACTCACATCCGGCTCGTCCTGGCACGCGGCGGGCGGCTTCCACACGCTGAACGGCGACCCCAACGTCGCCAAGCTGCAGGCCTATACGGTGCAGCTCTACAAGGAGATCGAGGAGATATCCGGCCAGTCCTGCTCGCTGCATTTGACCGGCGGCGTGATGATGGCCGATACGCCCGAGCGCATGGACTTCCTGCGCCTTGCCCACGCCAAGGGCCGCTATCTCGGCATGGACACAGAGCTGATCACCCCTTCCGAAGCCAAGGCGATGTTCCCGCTGATGGACGAGACCAATTTCGTCGGCGCCATGTGGGATCCGGTCGAAGGCCATCTCGACCCGTCCGGCACCACCATCGCCTATTCAAAGGCGGCGAAAAAACTCGGCGCCGAGATCGTGCTGCGCAACCGCGTCGTGGAATTGACGCAGGAGGTCGACGGCACCTGGAATGTCGTCACCGAACAGGGCACGGTGAAGGCCGAGCATGTCGTCAATTGCGGCGGCCTGTGGGCGCGCGAGATCGGCCGCATGGTCGGCGTCGAACTGCCGGTTCTGGCCATGGAACATATGTATCTGCTCACCGAGCCGATGCCGGAGGTCGAGGAATTCAACAAATCGACCGGCCGCGAAATGATCGGCGTGCTCGACTTCAAGGGCGAGATCTACACCCGCCAGGAGCGCAACGGCATCCTGCTCGGCACCTACGAGAAGGCCTGCAAGCCGTGGTCGCCGGTCAACACGCCATGGGATTTCGGCCACGAATTGCTGCCGCCGGACCTCGACCGCATCGCGCCGTCGCTGGAAATCGGCTTCAAGCATTTCCCCGGCATCGAAAAGGCCGGCATCAAGCAGATCATCAACGGCCCCTTCACCTTCGCGCTGGACGGCAACCCGCTGGTCGGCCCGGTGCAGGGCCTGACCAATTTCTGGTGCGCCTGCGCCGTGATGGCCGGCTTCAGCCAAGGCGGCGGCGTCGGTCTGGCACTGTCGAACTGGATGGTGCATGGCGATCCTGGCTTCGATGTCTGGGGCATGGATGTTACACGCTTCGGTGAATGGGCCGGCCTGCGCTACACCAACGCCAAGGTGCGGGAAAACTATTCGCGCCGCTTCTCCATCCGCTTCCCCAATGAGGAACTGCCGGCGGCACGTCCGGCGCAGACGACGCCGCTCTACGACACGATGCTGGCCAACAACGCGGTCATGGGCGACAGCTGGGGCCTCGAAACCCCGCTCTGGTTCGCACCTGAAGGCAAGGAACCCAGGGATATCGTCTCCTTCCATCGCTCCAACGATTTTGGGCCGATCGGCGAGGAAGTGCGCGCCACGCGTGAGCGCGTCGGCGTCACCGAGATCGCCAATTTTGCCAAATACGAAGTCTCGGGACCCGCGGCCGAGGATTTCCTCAACCGGCTGATGACCAACCGCATGCCGAAGACCCGCCGCATCGTGCTGACGCCGATGCTCAACGAGTTCGGCAAGCTGATCGGCGACTTCACCATCGCCAAGGCGGCAGAAGACCGCTTCATGATCTGGGGCTCTTCGGCGGCGCAGAAATACCACATGCGCTGGTTCGAGAAGCACCTGCCGAAGGACGGAACGGTGCGCATCCACCGCTTCGACCAGACGCTGGTCGGCCTGTCGATCGCCGGGCCGAAATCACGGGACCTGCTGCAGAAACTGGTCGATGTCGACGTCTCGACAAAAGCCTTCCGTTTCATGGATTTCCGCGAGATGGCTGTTGGCGGGGCGCCTTGCATGGTCAACCGCATCACCTACACCGGCGACCTCGGCTATGAAATCTGGATGGCGCCGGCCTACGAACGCCTGGTTTACAAAGCGATCAAGGACGCCGGCGAGGAATTCGGCCTTGTCGATTTCGGCATGCGCGCTCTGCTCTCCATGCGCCTCGAAAAGAACTTTCCGACCTGGTTCCGCGAGTTGCGGCCGATCTATGGACCGTTCGAAGGCGCGATGGACCGCTTCATCAAGCTCGAGAAGAATGACTTCATCGGCCGCGAGGCCGCCGCCAAGGAACAGGCCGAGGGGCCAAAGCTGCGCCGCGTCTCCTTCATCGTCGATGCCACCGACGCCGATGTCATGGGTGACGAGCCGATCTGGGCCAAGGTCAGCAAGGACTACGGCACGGTGGAAAAGCCGCATGGCTATGGCGCGCCGCGCTTCGACAAGGGCGGCAAGGAAATACGTGGCTCCAAGGCTGCCGAAGGCGCATCCGCCGTGCGCGGCATCGTCGACGGCGACTGGCGCGTGGTCGGCTGGGTCACGTCGGGCGGCTATGCGCATTATGTGCAGAAGTCGATGGCGCAGGGCTATATCCCCGCAGCGCTTGCCGAGGACGAAAGTGCCGGGCTGTTCGAGATCGAGATCCTCGGTCAACGGCGCCCGGCCCGCATCAATGTCGAAGCGCCCTTCGATCCGAGCGGCGAGAAGATGCGGACCTGAGGTTCGACGATGGACAGCGCGGGGCCGAAGGGCAGCTTTGGCCGCCACCGCAAGATCATGCCGTTCGAGCCGGGCTCGATCGAAGCTTTGCGCGACGCCTCCCGTCAGAAGGCGGGTTCGCTCAACCAGCATGTGCTGGGCTATGGCCCGCAGGCCGAGGCTGAGTGGGCGGCGGCAGGCATTGCCGCGCCCGACCTGGCGGCGATGCGAAAATACCGGCTGGAGCGTATCCGCGCCGAGCTGAAGCGGCGCGGCTATGCCGGCGCCCTGCTCTACGACCCCGTCAACATCCGCTACGCCACCGACAGCACCAACATGCAGCTTTGGGTGGCGCACAATCCGACGCGGCATTGCTTTGTCGCCACTGAAGGCCCGGTGGTGCTGTTCGATTATTTTTCCTGCGAGCACCTGTCCGACCATTCCGGCGTCGTCAACGAGGTGCGGCCGGCGGTGTCGTGGATGTATC
>NZ_RZPL01000231.1:0-7449 GCF_004022805.1 Mesorhizobium sp. M7A.F.Ca.CA.002.04.1.1
GACTGGATGACCTTGCCGGGCATCGAGCCGATATAGGTGCGCCGGTGGCCACGGATCTCGGCCTCGTCACGCACGCCGCCCAGCGCCATGCGGATGAACTCGCGTCCAGTCGCCTTGGCGATCGACTTGCCGAGCGAGGTCTTGCCGACACCGGGAGGGCCGACGAGGCACAGGATCGGCCCCTTCAGCTTCTTCTGGCGGCTTTGCACGGCGAGATACTCGACGATGCGCTCCTTGACCTTGTCGAGGCCGAAATGGTCGGTATCGAGCACGTTCTGCGCGAAAGCCAGGTCCTGCTTGACCTTGGAGTTCTTGCCCCACGGGATAGACAGGATCCAGTCGAGATAGTTGCGCACGACCGTCGATTCAGCCGACATCGGCGACATCGTCCGGAGCTTCTTCAACTCGGCTTCCGCCTTTTCGCGGGCCTCCTTGGAGAGCTTGGTCTTCTTGATGCGCGCCTCTATCTCGGCGGCCTCGTCGCGGCCGTCCTCGCCTTCGCCGAGTTCCTTCTGGATCGCCTTCATCTGCTCGTTCAGGTAGTACTCGCGCTGCGTCTTCTCCATCTGGCGCTTGACACGCGAGCGGATGCGCTTCTCCACCTGCAGGACGGAGATTTCGGCTTCCATGAAGCCCATCGCCTTTTCCAGCCGCTCCTTGACCGAAAGCGTGGCCAGCATCTCCTGCTTCTCGGGGATCTTGATGGCGAGATGCGAGGCAACCGTGTCGGCGAGCTTGGAGTAGTCGTCGATCTGGCTGGCAGCACCCACCACTTCGGGCGAGATCTTCTTGTTCAGCTTGACGTAATTCTCGAAATCGGTGACGACCGAACGCGCCAGCGCCTCAACCTCGACCTCTTCCTCTTCCGGCTCGACCAGCGCCGCGGCGCGGGCCTCGTGGAAATCGGGACGGTCGGTGAACGAGACGATTTTCGCACGCGAGGCGCCCTCGACCAGAACCTTGACGGTGCCGTCGGGCAGCTTGAGCAATTGCAGCACATTGGCGAGCGTGCCGATGTCGAAAATGGCATCGGGCTCGGGATCGTCATCAGCGGCATTCATCTGGGTGGCAAGCAGGATCTGCTTTTCCTGACCCATCACCTCTTCCAGCGCCTTGATCGACTTCTCACGCCCGACGAAGAGCGGAACGATCATGTGCGGGAACACCACGATGTCGCGCAGTGGGAGAACTGCGAAGACGCCGTCGCTGGGTGCCTTGGATACTTTGGCCATTGTCCAACCTTTCATGTCGCGGCCGCTAATTGAGCCAACCGCGAATCTTATATTAACGACCGGGGATCGTTCCGCCTACCACCGTTTGTGACGGGAGTTTTACAGCACAGAAATCGGGCACCTCGGCCTTCTCCAGTTAGTTGGATGCACGACCCCCAAAGATCAAGGGGCGTGTCCAAATCCGCACTCCCAACCCGTCCGCGAGTGACACATTTGCGACGCCAGCCCGTACGCCGCGCAAAACCGCTGTGCGACAGCAAAACGGCGCCTTGCGGCGCCGTTTCAGAATTTCGCTGCGGGCTCATGTCAGGCGCTGACATTGCCCTTCTTTTCCTTCTGCTCGGAGTAGATGTAGAGCGGCCGGGCACTGCCGGTCACCACCTCCTCCGAAATCACCACTTCGCGCACGCCTTCGAGTGCGGGAAGCTCGAACATCGTGTCGAGCAGGATCGCCTCCATGATCGAACGCAGGCCGCGCGCGCCGGTCTTGCGCTCAATAGCGCGCTTGGCGATCGCCGAAAGAGCGTTCTCATGGAAGGTCAGGTCGACATTTTCCATCTCGAACAGCCGCTGATACTGCTTGACCAGCGCGTTCTTCGGCTCGGTCAGGATCTGGATCAGCGCCGGTTCGTCGAGATCTTCCAGCGTCGCCAGGACCGGCAGACGGCCGACAAACTCAGGGATAAGACCGAACTTCAACAGGTCCTCGGGCTCGACCAGGCGGAAAACATCGCCAGTGCGGCGATCCTCCGGCGAAGCGACGACCGCGCCGAAGCCGATCGACGTCTTGCGGCCGCGATCCGAGATGATCTTGTCCAGCCCGGCGAAGGCGCCGCCGCAGATGAACAGGATGTTGGCTGTATCGACCTGCAGGAATTCCTGCTGCGGGTGCTTCCTGCCGCCCTGTGGCGGCACGGAGGCGACGGTGCCTTCCATGATCTTCAAGAGCGCCTGCTGCACACCCTCGCCCGACACGTCGCGGGTGATCGAGGGATTGTCCGACTTGCGCGAAATCTTGTCGATTTCGTCGATGTAGACGATGCCGCGCTGGGCGCGCTCGACATTGTAGTCGGCCGACTGCAACAGCTTCAGGATGATGTTTTCGACGTCCTCGCCGACATAGCCGGCTTCGGTCAGCGTCGTCGCGTCAGCCATGGTGAACGGCACGTCGATGATGCGGGCCAGCGTCTGCGCGAGCAGCGTCTTGCCGCAACCGGTCGGGCCGATCAAAAGGATGTTGGACTTCGCCAGTTCGACATCGTTGTTCTTGCCGGCATGCGCGAGGCGCTTGTAGTGATTGTGGACCGCCACCGACAGCACGCGCTTGGCGTAGGGCTGACCGATGACATAGTCGTCGAGAACCTTGAGGATCTCCTGCGGTGTCGGCACGCCTTCGCGCGACTTCACCATCGAGGTCTTGTTCTCTTCACGGATGATGTCCATGCAGAGCTCGACGCACTCGTCGCAGATGAAGACCGTCGGACCGGCGATCAGCTTGCGCACTTCGTGCTGGCTTTTGCCGCAAAACGAGCAGTAAAGCGTGTTCTTGGAATCGCCGCTGTTGTTGCCGACCTTGCTCATTTTCATGTCCTTTCATGGCCGCCCGCCGATGGTCTGGCTGAAAGGGCGCATACTCTATCTATCGCGGGAATCCGCCGCCGCCAGTGTGTCCCGGCTCCCGCAACGCATTCCGTACGAAACACAAATCAGAAAACGTGGCAATGATTCGCGACAACCCCGCATAAAGCTAAGCCGCCGAAACTCAACATAGCCTTAACGTAGGCAATCCTGTCCCCCGAGGGAACAGCCAATTGTGGCCGAAATGCCGCAAGACGCGCCAAAAGCGCGTGATGGTGCCATCCAACTGCCAACTTGCCTTTATGCCAGCGCCCCTTCGGCCGCCTCGCGCGACGAAATGACCTTGTCGATGAGGCCGAAATCCTTGGCTTCGTCGGCGGTCATGAAATGATCGCGGTCGAGCGTTTTCTCGATCTCTTCATAGCTCTTGCCGGTGTGCTTGACGTAGACCTCGTTGAGGCGACGCTTCAGCTTGATGATATCCAGGGCATGGCGCTCGATGTCGGACGCCTGGCCCTGAAAGCCGCCGGAAGGCTGGTGAACCATGATGCGGGCGTTCGGCGTGGCAAAGCGCATGTCCTTGTGACCGGCAGTCAGGAGCAGCGAACCCATCGAAGCCGCCTGGCCGATGCAGAGCGTCGACACGGCCGGCTTGATGAACTGCATGGTGTCGTAGATCGCCATGCCCGAGGTGACGACGCCGCCCGGCGAATTGATGTAGAGGTTGATTTCCTTCTTCGGATTCTCAGCTTCGAGGAACAAAAGCTGCGCGCAGACCAGCGTCGCCATGCCGTCCTCGACCGGACCGGTGATGAAAATGATGCGCTCCTTGAGGAGGCGCGAGAAAATGTCGTAGGCCCGCTCGCCGCGATTGGTCTGTTCGACCACCATCGGAACGAGGTTCATGTAGGTTTCGACGGGGTTCTTCATCAGGTATCTCTTATCTCGCGGTGGGATTCCGGCGCCGGGAATGCCGGCAGATCGGGCAGAATCGGTTCTGGATCGGTATTCCGTAAATAGGATGCCGGCTCGTCCTTGTGCAAGGCCGACCCCTCCTAGCCATCTGGGTAAGTCGAATCAAGCTTTCTGACCAAGGATTCGCGGCGGCGGATGCTTCCGCGGGTCCGGAGCCGCATCGCCGGCCCCGCAACGTAGCAGTTTCTTAACCGCGTCACTTAACGAAATGCGCCGAAACCGCTTTTTTCCGAGACGGCTTCCTCTACAATTCAACGTTGAACTTATGCATAGAGTTCAACAGGGGGAGTGCCATGCCCGGGAAAACCGCATGCTTCACCATTGCCGGCCTGACCGTGCTCGGCACGATTTCGCAGACGGCGGCCGGCGGCCGCGCCGTCGAATGCTATGAACCCGTCCGCAGTCCGGCCGTCTATGACACGGTCTATGAAGACGTGATGATCAGTCCGCCCGGTCAGCAGGTCGACTATATCGCCCCTATCTTTGGCACGCGCGAGCGCGTCGTGATGACCGTTCCGGCGCAAGTGACCTACCAGATCGTACCGGCCGTCACCCGCACCGTCTACCGTACGGTCCGGGTCGATGGCGGCGGCTATTCCTGGGAATGGCGCGTCATCCATGGCCGCAAGGTGCTGTGCAAGGTATGGCACAAGGCGCGCTACGAACGCGTCGCAGAGACCATCGTGATCCAGCCCGAACGCACGCGGCGCGTCGTCATTCCCGCACAATATGACAGCATCGCCGAGGAGGTGCTGGTGCGGCCGGAACAAAGGCGCGTCATCGATGTCCCCGCCTCCTACCAGACCGTCGCGCGTCGTGTGTTGGTCCGGGAAGGCTCATCCAGTTGGCGGCGGGTGCATATTCCCAGGCATTGCCAGGATTAGCGCGCATGGCGTAACCTGCGTCGCAGCGGATCTCCGTTGGGCTGAGGGCATGCGCGACCTGGAAATTTCCAATCAGGAATTGTCAGACCTTGCCGAAGAAGCCTTGGCGCTTGCCAAAGCTTATTGGGCCTCCCTCGAGGAACGTCGGACGTATCCCACGACCAGCGGCAAACAGACGACGGAACTCTTCTCGCGGCCTTGGCAGGAGAGCGGTCGTGGTCGGGAAGTCTTGCAGGATTTCAAGTCGATAGCGGAGCATGTGCGGCCTTCAACCGGCAGGTTCTTCGGTTATGTCGTCGGCTCCGGCGAACCGATCGGCGCGCTGGGGGAATTGCTGGCTGCGGTGCTCAATCAGAATGTGACGTCGTGGCGCTCGGCACCGGCTGCGACATCGATCGAACGCGCCGTCGTCGAATGGTTGGCGGAGGCTGTCGGTTGCCCCGGATTTACAGGCAGCCTGTGCGGCGGCGGCTCGACGGCGAACCTCATGGCCCTGGCGATGGCGCGGGAAGCGAAGCTGCCAGCCAACGAAACAGGCGTGCGACCGTGCGTGATCTATGCTTCCGAGCAAGTGCACATGTCCATTCCCAAGGCCGTCGCGCTGTTGGGGATCGGTAGAAAAAATCTCCGTTTGATCCCTGTCGACGACAAATTCAGGATGCGGACGGATGCCCTCCAGGCGGCTATTGCCGCCGACCGCGCCATCGGCAACATGCCCATCGCCATCGTGGCCACGGTCGGCACCATCATCTCCGGTGCGATCGATCCCCTTCCCGAAATCGCAGACATTGCCCGTAGGGAAGCGTTGTGGATGCATGTCGATGGGGCCTATGGGGGACTGGCGGCGCTGGCCGTCCCGGAAAAGTTCCAGGGACTGTCTTTGGCGGATTCGCTGTCGCTCGATGCGCACAAATGGCTCTATCAGCCACTCGATTGCGGCTGCCTGCTCAATCGCCACCCAGACATTGCGCGCACGACTTTCTCGCACAGCGACGACTACGTCAGGATATTGAGCGAAGACCCAACGGAAGCATTTGCATTCTTTGAAGAGTCGATCGAACTGTCTCGGCGCTTCCGTGCGCTGAAGCTCTGGATGTCGCTGCAGTATCACGGGCGCCGTGCCTATCGCGAAGCCATCGCGCGCGATCTCTACCATGCCCAGATGCTGGCACAGGCAATCGCTTCACAGCCGGAGCTTGAGCAGCTTGCGCCGGTATCGCTAAGCGCGGTCTGTTTCCGTCACCGCTCTAAGGACAATGAAGCGATCCTGCGCCGTGTGATCGCGCGCGGCCGCGTGTATCTGTCGAATGCAACGATCAACGGTCAATTCGCGCTGCGGGCGTGTTTCGTCAATCACAGGACGACCTTGGATGACGTTCGGGCGATTGTGTCCGAAGTCATTGCCGCCGCAGACGAACTCAATCATTGAACCGCTGCGGATTTGGCCTCGTGTTTCAGGCGACCTCCGCCCGCAGCCATGCCTTCAGACCGGCGATATCCCCATCGCCGACAGCAGCGGCAACGCGCCTGCCGACCGCCGCGCCGAACTTGTAGCCGTGGCCGGAGCATGCCGAGACAACAAGGCATTTGCCCTTTCCATGCGCCATGAATTTTTCGTCTGATGTGAAAGTGTAGGCGCAGGTGACGACCTCGGTCACGCGATACTCCGCGATGCGGGCGATCGGCGGCGAAAACAGGTTGCGGATCGCCTCGCCCTCGCCCGCCACCGGCTGACGGTTCCAGTCGGCGTCGCTGGTCGGCACCCTGTGCAGCCCGGAACCGAATTTCATGCCGGCGCCGCCGGAGGGCGGGATCACATAGCCGTCGATCGCGCCGCCGACATCGAGCACGACCGGTGCCGCCTGCCAGGCCGCCTTGAGGTCGGCCGGCGGTTCGACATAGGCAAGTGCGGTTCGATAGGTCTTCAATTCTCCGTCCAGTTCCGGAAACAGTTTTAGCACCCAGGCGCCTGCGGCGACGACGATGCGGTCGGCCTGCATCGTCTCGCCGCTTTCGAGCACGATGTGGCCGGCTTCGGCGTCGACCTCGACGACCTTGCTGTTTTCGTAGACATTGGCGCCGTTGGCGCGCAGCCACTTTGCCAGGCCGGACGCGATCTTGCGGCAATGCAGGGCGCCGCCTTCGGTCGAGAAATAGGCGTAGCGAAACGACCCGGCTTCCAGAAACGGCCAGCGTTTCACGGCTGCATCGGGCTCCAGCAGTTCGAACGGAAAATTGCCTTCTTCCAGGCCCTCGCGATATTCCTCGGCCTCGTCGCCGGGCTCGCGCGAAATGCAGACAAATCCTCTGGGATCGAGATGGTTTTCGCCGAGGTCGGCCCACATCTCGTCCCAGGCCTGGTAGGCTTCGGTGATCAGCCGGCCGTAGCCGGTCCCCGCGCGGTAAGCGCGGCGGATGATGCGGTGGTGGTCGCCCGAGGCGGCCAACGGGTTTGGGATCGGCCCCTGCTCGACGATCGAAACGCTGTGACCCGCCTTGACCAGCGACCACGCGGTCGAGAGGCCGGCAATACCCGCACCGACAACGATCACCTTCATCAAATCAGACTTTCCGCAGCCGGTCGGCTGGCTCAACGTATTGGATTGCGGGCGCCAACATACGGTCTGGAACCAGGCTGGCAAGCCGCGCTATTGGTCTGGCATGAGCAAATTGACGCCACCTGCCCTGGCCTTTGATCCAGCCACGCGACATCTGCGGCTCGACCCGCACGAGCCGGCTTTTTTTCAAAACCCTTATGATGCCTATGCTTTCCTCCACGG
>NZ_RZPL01000232.1:0-7432 GCF_004022805.1 Mesorhizobium sp. M7A.F.Ca.CA.002.04.1.1
ATGCAGTTCGTCGCAGACGCCGTCGCACTCGGCGTCGCCCGCCTTCATGTTGATCAGTCCGATGTCGAACGGCGCCACCGCGTCCGGCCAGATGATGCCGTTGTCGTCATGGCTGGCTTCGATGATCGCCGCGACCAGCCGCGACGGACCGATGCCGTAGGAGCCGCCGGAGACGAAATGATCCTTGCCGTCGGGTCCGGTCACCTTGGCGCCCATGGGCTTGGAATATTTGTCGCCGAAATGGAAGATGTGGCCGACCTCGATGCCGCGCGCCGAAACCTTGTCGCTCTCGCCGATCTTCTCCCACGCCGCCTCGTCATGCATCTCGTCGGTGGCGGCGTAGGGCGTCGTCCATGTTTTGACGATGTCGGCGATCTCGGTGTCGTTGGCAAAATCGGTGTTGGCGCCGGGCACATCGAGCGCAAGATAGTCGCGGTGGCAGTAGACCTGGCTCTCGCCGGTGTCGGCCAGGATGATGAATTCATGGCTGAGATCGCCGCCGATCGGCCCGGTGTCGGCCCGCATCGGTATAGCCTGCAGCCCCATGCGCGTAAAAGTCCGGAGATAGGACACGAACATCCTGTTGTAGGCCGCCTTGGCGCCTTCGAAGTCGAGGTCGAAGGAATAGGCGTCCTTCATCAGGAACTCGCGCGACCGCATGACGCCGAAGCGCGGCCGCACTTCGTCGCGGAACTTCCACTGGATGTGGTAGAGATTGAGCGGCAGGTCCTTGTAGGACTTCACATAGGCGCGGACGATCTCGGTGACCACTTCCTCATTGGTGGGGCCGTAGAGCATGTCGCGGTCCTGCCGGTCCTTGATGCGCAGCATCTCCTTGCCGTAGTCGTCATAGCGGCCGCTTTCGCGCCACAGATCGGCCGACTGGATGGTCGGCATCAGGATTTCCAGCGCACCGGCGCGATCCTGCTCCTCGCGGATGATGCGGCATACCTTGTCCAGCACCCGCTTGCCGAGCGGCAGCCACGAGAAACTGCCCTGCCCCTGCTGGCGGATCATGCCGGCGCGCAGCATCAGCCGGTGCGAGACGATCTCGGCCTCGCGCGGATTTTCTTTGAGGATCGGCAGGAAATAGCGCGACAAACGCATGGGCAGGTCCGTGAGTGAGGAGGGTCGCGTCAGAATCGGCGCGACTTTGGCTTGCTTGACCCGGCTTCATAGCCATTTCAAGGCGGAATGGGAACCCGGACGCTTCGGCCCGAAAAGCGGAATCGATTTCCAAAAAACATGGGTAGCCGGGATCAGAAGCGTCGCACCGCCGTTCGCCCGTCCAGAAGACCCATGGCGCTGCAAGGCCTCCCGGTCACTGTGCGCGTCTTGGTGATCGTTCGCCAAGCAACGCCTGCCACACTATTGTGCAGTGCAGCACGAGAATGCCCGTTTCAAGGCAAAATTCTTCGTGACATTTTCATTCGCCTTAGGCTAATGTACCTCGATAACCGAGAGGGCAGAAAAAAATCTGCTCTCCTACGCGGTCAAAGTCTTGGGAGGATGCGATCTAGGCGCGGTTACTCGCTGCCGCCGGAAACCGGAAACAGATCGGACGCGTTTAAATTGCAAGGCCTCGTGCCTTGCATTTTTTTTGTGCAATCATCTGCTTAGCGCAACGCGTTGCCAAACCACCTTACCCAGCGTCAGCGCTCGTCAGGCCGCAAAACGGCACGACGTTCCCCGCCGAAACCCGCCCGGTCCGACATATGAAAACGCCGTCGCTGGACAGTCTATTTAGCCGGCGTCTGGCTGAATTCCGGCACGATGTGCGGGATGTCGTTG
Organism: Mesorhizobium sp. M7A.F.Ca.CA.002.04.1.1; assembly: GCF_004022805.1. Taxonomy (NCBI): domain Bacteria; kingdom Pseudomonadati; phylum Pseudomonadota; class Alphaproteobacteria; order Hyphomicrobiales; family Phyllobacteriaceae; genus Mesorhizobium; species Mesorhizobium sp. M7A.F.Ca.CA.002.04.1.1. Next base: position 1,792 of record NZ_RZPL01000232.1, read on the forward strand.
AGGCTGTATCCCAGCCCATGCGTCAGGCCATAGAAAATGCCCATCAGGATCGCGGTGGCGATGGTGGTGCGGATCACGGCGCGTAGCATGTGAGGCCCACGCGGCGCGCTCGGAACCGTGCCGAGCGTCACGTCGTGATCGTCGTCCTGCGTCCTCACGCTGAACGGCAGCACGGCGAACAGCACCACCCACCAGGTCGCGAAAAACAGGGCGGTGAACGAAACCCAGCTCATGATTGCTCCAGTTCGATCAGCGTGCCGAAGAAATCCTTCGGATGCAGGAACAGCACCGGCTTGCCGTGCGCGCCGATCTTCGGATTGCCGTCGCCCAGCACGCGGGCGCCGGCGGCCTTGAGCTGATCGCGCGCGGCCAGGATGTCGTCGACCTCATAGCAAAGGTGATGCATGCCGCCGGAGGGGTTCTTCTCCAGGAAGGCGGCGATCGGCGATCCCTCGCCCAAAGGCTCCAGAAGTTCGACCTTGGTGTTGCCGACATTGACGAACACCACCGTCACCCCGTGCTCCGGCAGTGCCTGCGGCGCCGTAACCTCCGCGCCGAGCGTGTTGCGGTAGGCCGCTACGGCAGCAGCCAGATCCGGCACGGCAAGCGCGACATGGTTCAGACGTCCGAGCATAGGTTTTCCTCAGGGCAGTATGGCAATAGGGCAGTATGGCAATAGGGGAAAAGCTGACCTGCCTCGTATCGAAATCCCTACTGCCCTACTCCCTTACTGCCCCACTCCCCTCAGCGAGTGACGAACACCGTCACCAGCGGCTTCTTGCCCCAGGCTTCGTTGGCGGCGCCGCGCACGGCGCGCCGCACTGCTTCCTGCACCAGGTCGAGGTCTTTTCGGCGCTGACGGGGGATCGAGTCCACCGCGCCGATTGCCGCATCGATCATCAGATCTTCCAGCGACTCGCCACGGCCATCGGCCTCGGCGACGCCGATGGCGACCAGATCGGGGTCGCCGGCAAGCTCATATTTGTCGTCCAGCACGACATTGACCGCCACGTGGCCGGCAAAGGACAATTTGCGCCGGTCGCGGATGCCCATCGCCTGATCGGTGCCGATCAGTCTGCCATCCTTGTAGATACGGCCGAACGGCACCTGATCCATGATGGTGGCTGGGCCGGGAGCAAGCCTGAGCATGTCGCCGTCGCGCACCTGCGCCACCTGGCCGATGCCCGATGTCGACATCAGCGAGCCCTGCGCCACCAGATGTGCCGCCTCGCCATGCACGGGAACGCCGATCTGCGGGCGCACCCATTCATACATCTTGCGCAATTCGCTGCGCCGCGGATGGCCGGAGACATGCACCAGCGCATCGCCGTCCTCGATGATCTTGACGCCGAGGTCGATGAGACGGTTCTTGATCTCGAGGATCGCCTTCTCGTTGCCGGGAATCGTACGCGAGGAAAACACCACCGTGTCGCCTGCCGTCAGCGACACCGACTTCATCTCTTCGCGCGACAGCTTGGCCAGTGCGGCCAGCGGCTCGCCCTGGCTGCCGGTGCAGATGATGACCAGGTTTTCGCGCGGGATGAAACCAAAATCCTCCTCGGCGATGAACTCCGGCAGACCGTCCATGTAGCCGAGTTCTCCGGCCACATCGATGACCCGCTTCAGCGAACGGCCAAGCACCAGGCACTGGCGTCCGGCATCGCGCGCCGCTTTGGCGATCGAGACGATACGTCCGACATTGGAGGAGAACGTGGTGACGGCGACACGGCCCTTGGCAGCCTGGATGACGCCCTTGAGGCCCTCGCCCACAGCCACTTCCGAAGGCGACTCGCCTTCGCGCAGCGCATTGGTCGAATCGCAGATCAGCGCCAGAACGCCCTTGTCGCCATAGGCGCGGAAACGCGCCTCGTCGGTCTTCGGCCCGATCGTCGGCTCCGGATCGATCTTCCAGTCACCGGTATGGATGACGGTGCCTGCCGGCGAGGTGATCGCCAGCGACATCGGCTCGGGAATCGAGTGCGCGACCGGAATGGCTTCGATCTCGAAGGGGCCGACGGTGAATTTCTCGCCCGCCCGGTAGATCGTGACCGGTATTTTCGGTGCGCCCTGCTCGCCTTGCCGCTTGGCTTCCAGCAGGCCGGCGCTGAACGGCGTCATCCAGACCGGCGCCTTCAGCTTCGGCCATGTGTCGAGCAGCGCGCCGTAATGGTCTTCATGCGCATGCGTGATGATGATGCCGCGCAGATTGGCGAGGTTCTCCTCGATGAAGCGTGTGTCGGGCAGCACCAGGTCGACGCCCGGCAGGCTGGCATCGGGGAAGGTCACTCCGACATCGATGACGATCCATTCGCGCGCGCTGGGCGGCCCGTAGCCGTAAAGAGCGAAGTTCATGCCGATCTCGCCGACGCCGCCGAGCGGCACGAAGACGAGTTCGGCGTTTTCCGCTTTCGCCATGATTTTTCCCTTCCTGGCCCTCAGGCCAAGCTCAAAAGCAATTCCGGGAAAAGTGTGTAACGGTTTTCCCACCGGAGTTGCGCAAAAACAAACAGTTAGAACCGTTCATGAACGGCCCTATGCCCTGGCCGAAGCGACCGCGCCGAAATGCACATCGCCGGCGGCGATCGTCCGAACCGAACCTTCATCGTCGCGGATCACGAAACGGCAGTCCTCGTCAATGGTCTCAAACACCCCGCGCACCACATTACCGTCAATTCTGACGGCAACCTCGCCGCCGAGCCCCGCGGCACGATCAAGCCACCGTCGCCTGACGGCGGCAAGTCCGCGCCCCTCATCCCACAATCGGGCATTCTCGCTCCAGGCATCCGACAGCGCCAGGAACAGTGTTTCCGCATCGCATGCCGCGCCCAGCGCGCGCAAGGAAGTTGCGGGATACGGCAAATCCTCAGGGTATGCCACCACATTGACGCCGATGCCGACCGCCACTCCGAAACGGCCGCCCTCGAGGATTGCCGATTCCAGCAGGATGCCGGCCAGCTTGGCGCCGGAGGCAAGCACGTCGTTCGGCCATTTCAGCTCGAAACGGTTTTTTCCTTCGCTGCCACCGTCGAGGCCAATGGCGATCCGGCCCTTCGGCACCACGGCATCGAGTGCATCGGCCAGCGCCAGTCCTGCGACGAAGCCCAATGTCGCGGCAAGGCGAAGCTCTGCCTTGGTGATGACGAGCAGCGTCGCCGCCAGGTTGCCTTCCGGGGTCGCCCAGACGCGGCCGCGCCGGCCACGCCCGCTTTCCTGCTTCTTGGAAACGACCCACAATTTGCCGGCGTCGCCTGCCCTTGCGTGGTCCAGTGCCAGCGCATTGGTGGAGCCGACGCTCTCATGCGCCTCGAGCCGGAACCCTTCCGACGCCGAGGTTGGAGCCAGCCGAAATGCCATGCCGTCTAGAAAAACGTCTTGGCGGCGGCTTCGGCATAGGTGCCGATCGGCCCACCGATCAACACGTAGAACAGCACGAAGGCGCCGGAGACGCCGAGCACGACACGCAATTCCGTCGCCATCGGCACGAAGCCGCCGACCGGTTCGTCGAACCACATGATCTTGATGATGCGCAAATAGTAATAGGCGCCCACCACCGAGGCCAGCACGCCGATGATCGCCAGCGCGTAGAGATTGGCGTTGATGGCGGCGAGGAAGACGTACCATTTCCCCCAGAAGCCGGCGAGCGGTGGAATGCCGGCGAGTGAGAACATCAGGATGGTCAGGATCGTCGCCATGACCGGATTGGTCGACGACAGGCCGGCCAGGTCGCTGATCTGCTCGACATTGCCTTCCTTGCGCCGCATGGCGAGGATGAAGGCGAAGGTGCCGAGCGTCATCACCAGATAGATCAGCATGTAGATGGCAACGCCGCGCACGCCGGCCTGGCTGTTGGCGGCAAGGCCGACCAGCGCGTAACCCATATGGCCAATCGAGGAATAGGCCATCAGGCGCTTGATGTTGGTCTGCCCGATTGCGGCGAAGGAGCCGAGTGCCATCGAGGCGATCGAGATGAAGACGATGATCTGCTGCCAGTCGGCGGCGATTGGCTTGAACGCGCCCATGGTGACGCGCACGATCAGTGCCATCGCCGCCATTTTCGGCGCCGCCGCCAGGAAGGCCGTCACCGGAGTCGGCGCGCCCTCATAGACGTCAGGCGTCCACATGTGGAACGGCACCGCGGAAATCTTGAAGGCAAGGCCGGCCAGCACGAAGACGAGGCCGAAAACGAGGCCAAGCTGGCGCTCGCCGCTGCCGAGTGCCGTGGCGATTTCCTGGAAGCCGGTGTTGCCGGTGTAGCCGTAGACCAGGCTGATGCCATAGAGCAGCATGCCCGACGACAGCGCACCGAGAACGAAATATTTGAGGCCCGCTTCGGTCGAGCGCAGATTGTCGCGGTTGATCGCGCACAGCACATAGATCGCCAGCGACTGCAGCTCGAGGCCGAGATAGAGGCCGATCATGCTGTTGGCCGAGATCATCAGCATCATGCCGAGCGTGCACAGCAGGATCAGCACCGGATATTCGAACTTGTCGAAACGCTCCGCCTTGGCGAAGCGCATCGACATCACCAGCGTCACCGCCGAGCCAACCAGTGCCAGCACCTTCATGAAGCGGCCGAAGGAATCCTGGATGAAGGCATTGCCATAAGCGCTGCCCTGCCCGGTTCGGAAGATCAGCCAGGCGCCCGCGATCGCCAGCACGGCAACCGCAAGGCCGGTTACCGTGTTGGCCGTGTTGGCGCGCGAACAGGCTCCGACCATCAGCAGCGCCAGCGCGCCGACGGCAAGGATCAGCTCTGGCGTCGAGAGCGACAGGCTGGAGAGAAGGTCCGGCGTCATGGTTCGCAAAACCTCTGGTCAGTTCGCCGCCGCGGTCTGCGCGGTGCCGATGGATGCAGTGACATTGGTGACGAGCGACTTGACCGATTGGGCCGTCGCGTCGAAGACCGGGGCGGGATAGACGCCGAAGAAGATGACCAGCACGACCAGCGGGTAGATGATCACCTTCTCGCGCGGCGACAGGTCGAGCAGTCCCTTAAGGCTCTCCTTGGTCAGTGCGCCGAAGATCACCCGGCGGTAGAGCCAGAGCGCGTAGGCGGCCGACAGGATGACGCCGGTGGCGGCGAAGAACGCCACCCATGTGTTGACCCGGAACACGCCGAGCATGGTCAGGAACTCGCCGACGAAGCCGCTGGTACCGGGCAGGCCGACATTGGCCATGGTGAAGATCAGGAACACCGTGGCGTATTTCGGCATGTTGTTGACCAGCCCGCCATAGGCCGCGATCTCACGTGTGTGCATGCGGTCGTAGATGACGCCGACGCACAGGAACAGCGCGCCGGAGACGAGGCCGTGGCTGAGCATCTGGAAGATCGCGCCCTGCACGCCTTCCTGGTTCATGGCGAAGATGCCCATGGTGACGAAGCCCATATGAGCAACCGACGAATAGGCGATCAGCTTCTTCATGTCCTCCTGCATCAGCGCCACCAGCGAGGTGTAGATGATGGCGACGACGGACAGCGCGAAGACCAGCGGCGCGAACATTTCCGACGCCAGCGGGAACATCGGCAAGGAGAAGCGCAGGAAGCCGTACCCGCCCATTTTCAACAGGATGCCGGCCAGGATGACGGAGCCCGCCGTCGGCGCCTCGACGTGCGCGTCGGGCAGCCATGTGTGCACCGGCC
>NZ_RZPL01000233.1:0-7413 GCF_004022805.1 Mesorhizobium sp. M7A.F.Ca.CA.002.04.1.1
GGGTTCGCTGAAAAGCGGTTGGTTTGTTGTCGGTGCCTGCGGGGCCATGTCGCCGTCTAGTGCCATGATTGCGTCGGATGTATGAAACGCATTGTGGCGATTATGCAACAAGTGTGACCGAGACGGAAATCTTTCGCGAGCCGATCCCCTGAAAAGAGCGCGGGTTCAGATCAAAGGCTCAGCCCTGGCGCGACGATTTGTAGACGTTGACGCCAAGTTCGCGGATCTTCTTGCGCAGCGTGTTGCGGTTCAAGCCAAGCAGTTCCGCGGCCTTGATCTGGTTGCCGCGGGTTGCCGTCATCGAGGCCAGGACGAGTGGAAACTCGACCTCGGACAGGATGCGTTGATAAAGCCCGGCAGGTGGCAAATCGCCGGCAAACGAGGCGAAATAGCGTTGCAGGAAGTGCTCGACCGCCTGGCCGATCGACAAATCGTCGGGAATGAGATTGCCGCCACCCGGCACCACGGGACGTTCGCCGGTCTTGAGCTCGGCCTCGATGATCTCGGCGGAAATCTCGTCCTGCGAATAGAGCGCGGCGAGCCTGCGAACCAGGTTTTCCAGTTCGCGCACATTGCCCGGCCACGGATAGCGCTTCATCAACTCGATGCCGCCGGAAGAAATGCGCTTGGTCTGCAGGCCTTCCATTTCGCCGAGCTTGAAGAAGTGGCGGACAAGGTCGGGCACATCCTCGGAGCGCTCACGCAGCGCGGGCAGCCGGAGCGGCACCACGTTGAGGCGATAGAACAGATCCTCGCGAAAAAGCCCCTGGTTGATCAGGGTGCGCAGATCCTTGTTGGTGGCGGCGACGATGCGCACGTCGGTCTTGATCGGCGTGCGTCCGCCAACCGTCGTGTATTCGCCCTGCTGGAGCACGCGCAGCAGGCGGGTCTGCGCCTCCATCGGCATGTCGCCGATTTCATCGAGGAACAGCGTGCCGCCTTCAGCCTGCTCGAAGCGTCCGGTCGAGCGATTCTGCGCGCCGGTGAAGGCGCCCTTCTCGTGACCGAACAGTTCCGATTCGATCAGGTCGCGCGGGATCGCCGCCATGTTGATGGCGACGAACGGGCCGCCACGGCGGCGGCCATATTCATGCAGCGCGCGCGCCACCAGTTCCTTGCCGGTGCCGGATTCGCCCGAGATCATCACCGTCAGGTCGGTCTGCATCATGCGCGCCAGCATGCGGTAGATGTCCTGCATGGCGGCCGAACGGCCGACCAGCGGCATTGCATCGGGCTGCTCTTCCGGCCGCGCATCGATCTTCGGCCGTCGCGGCTCGGAAAGCGCCCGGTTGACGATGTTGAGCAGTTCGGTCAGGTCGAACGGCTTGGGCAGATACTCATAGGCGCCGGTTTCAGACGCGCGGATCGCCGTCATGAAGGTGTTCTGGGCGCTCATGACGATGACCGGCAGTTCCGGCCTCGCCTTCTTGATGCGCGGCAGCATGTCGAAGGCGTTCTCGTCCGGCATCACCACATCGGTGATGACCAGATCGCCCTCGCCCGCCGCCACCCAGCGCCACAAAGTCGAAGCATTGGAGGTGACGCGCACCTCGTGGCCGACGCGCGAAAGCGCCTGGTTGAGGACAGTGCGGATCGCCGCATCGTCGTCGGCGACGAGAATATTGCCGCGAACGGTCATTTGCGGTCTCCTTCACCGTCTTCATCGGCGCCGTATGGCGCTTCTTTCCAGGCCGGCATCAGGATGCGGAATGTGGTCCCGCGCGGCGTCGATTCGCATTCGATGATGCCGCCATGTTCGCCGACGATTTTGGCGACCAGCGCCAGCCCCAGCCCCGAGCCGTTCGGCTTGGTGGTGATGAACGGGTCGAACAGGATCGGCAAGATGTCTTCCGAGACGCCGGAGCCATTGTCGCGCACACAGAACTCCAGCGGCAGCGACACGCGGTCCTGCGTGCCCGGCACTGAAACACGGATGCCTGGCCGGAAGGCGGTCGACAGCACGATCTCGCCCTGCGGGTCACTGCCGATCGCCTCGGCGGCGTTCTTGACCAGGTTGAGGAACACCTGGATCAACTGGTCGCGGTTGGCAAACACCGGAGGCAACGAAGGATCATAGTCCTCCAATATCTTGATTCTCTTGGCAAAACCGTTCTTGGCAATGGCCTTCACATGGTCGAGCACGACATGGATGTTGACGGGGTAGCGGTCGATCGGCCGCTCGTCGGAAAACACCTCCATGCGATCGACCAGCGACACGATGCGGTCGGTCTCGTCGGTGATCAGCCGCGTCAGCGCACGGTCTTCGTCGGAAGCCGACAGTTCCAGCAACTGGGCAGCGCCGCGGATGCCGGAGAGCGGGTTCTTGATCTCATGGGCAAGCATCGCGGCCAGGCCGGTGACCGAGCGCGCTGCGCCCCGATGCGTCATCTGCCGGTCGATCTTGTCGGCCATCGACCGTTCCTGGAACATAACCACCACCGAGCCCGGAAATTCCGGTACCGGCGCGACATAGAGATCGACGACCTTCTCGATGCCGAGACGCGGCGACGACACGTCGACGCGATACTCGTTGACCGGTGCCAGGCGCTCGCGCACCTGGTCGACCAGCGTCAGCAGCGGGCTGCCGAAGGGAATGAGTTTTGACAGCGTGTTGCGGGCGAGCATGGTCGCGCTTGAACGAAAGAAGTCCTCCGCGTCGGCGTTGGCAAAGGTGATGAAGCCTTCCTCGCTGATCATGATCACCGGGCGGCGGATGGTGTTGAGTACGATCTGGGCGGCATCCGCCATTTCAGCGCCTTGGCCGGCGGCGGCGTTCATGCGGCACTCCGCAGGGTCAAAGGTTGCGGATCGCGCGAAAACACATCGCGCAGCAAGGCAATGACGCGCGCGGGCTCGAATGCGGTCAGTATGGCCTTTCGGCTGTCGTCGGCTACGCCGCCGGCATGCCGATCAAGATACCAGCCAAGATGCTTGCGCGCCTGGCGCAGGCCGCTTTCGGCGCCGTAGAGCGCCAGCATATCCTCATAGTGGGCCACGATGTAGTCGGCGAGCGCCGTCGGGTTCTGTGGAATATTTGGCGTCGCTTCGCCTGTCGCTGCGGCCGCAACGCCACCTGCGATCCAAGGCGCGCCATAATGGGCACGGCCAATCATCACGGCGTCGGCACCCGATTGATCGAGAATGTCGGCCGCTTCCGCCGGCGAAGAGACGTCACCATTGGCGACGACCGGGATGGACACGGCTTCCTTGACGCGGGCGATGGCGCGCCAGTCGGCCTTGCCCTGATAGAACTGGCAGCGCGTTCGGCCGTGCACGGTCACCATGCTGACACCGGCCTGCTCGGCGCGGCGCGCCAGCATCGGCGCGTTGAGCGCGCCTTCGTCCCAGCCAAGCCGCATCTTGACCGTCACTGGCACCTCGACCGCGCCGACAACGGCGTCGATCAGCGACAGTGCGTGGTCGAGATCCAGCATCAATGCCGAGCCGGCATAACCGCCGGTGACCTTCTTGGCCGGGCATCCCATGTTGATGTCGATAATGTCGGCGCCCTCGCCGGCGGCGATTCTGGCACCTTCGGCCATGTGCATCGCCTCGCGGCCTGCAAGCTGAACCATATGGACGGGCAGGCCGGAGTGGCGTATGCGCAGGTTGAAACCGGCCCTGCCCTTGGCGAGCTCGCCGCTGGCAACCATTTCGGACACGACCAAGCCCGCACCATGCGCGTGGGCACGCTGCCGGAACGGCTCGTCCGTAATGCCCGACATCGGCGCGAGGAACACGCGATTGCGGAGTTTCACGCCGCCGACGTTAAGCGGCGCGGCCAATTTGGTCAAATTAACCATGCACAAAAACCAAGCATCTTCATTCGTTGCACATTCTCTAGCCATATCGGCCGCAATGTGCAACGCGGAATGACGCCACATTAAGGCGCAATCGGAAAAATGCTGGCCTTCGGGACTGGGTGCGGCCAAAGCGCCGCGCGCCCCGTGGGACGCGCAAAGGACGCTTTGGGATTCATATTTGACGCACGATCTTTGCCGAAAACCGATTACACTTTTCGGGATCGTGCGCTAAGCCAATCTGCAATGACTGACGCAAGTGAAAATCACGTTTCGAGTGCGGATGGCAAGGTCGCGGTGGTAATCGTCGCGGCCGGCCGTGGTGCGCGCGCCGGACAGGCCAACGGACCGAAGCAATATCAACACATTGGCGGCTTTGCCGTTATCGCACACACGCTTGACATTTTTCTGGCCCACCCGCGGACCAGCGAGATCGTCGTCGCCATTCATGCCGACGACCATGAACTGTTCCGGCAGGCGGCGGGCACCAACGCCGAGCGCGTTAGCGCCGTTATCGGCGGGGCGACCAGGCAGGAATCCGTCCGGCTCGGCCTGCTTGCCCTTAGAGACCACGCGCCGGGGCAGGTTCTGATCCACGATGCCGTGCGTCCGTTTGTCGATGCGGACCTGATAGATCGCACCATCGCCGCCATCGGCGAGCGCGAGGGCGCATTGCCCGCTTTGCCCGTCGCCGACACGCTGAAGCGCGAGTCGGCCTCCGGCGTGGTTGGCGAAACCGTTTCGCGCAGCGGTCTTCACGCGGCGCAAACGCCGCAGGGCTTTCCGTTCTGGCCCATCCTTGCCGCGCACGAGAAAGCCCATCATCTGGGAAAAATGGATTTTACCGACGATGCCGCGATCGCCGAATGGGCGCATATTCCGGTCAAGATCGTTCCGGGCTCGCCGGACAATGTCAAACTCACCTGGGCACGGGATATTGCCATGGCGGACCAGCGGCTTTCCGGCGAACGTGTGCGCTTTCCCGACATCCGGACCGGCAATGGCTACGACGTCCATGCTTTCGAGCCCGGCGACCATGTTACACTGTGTGGAGTCGCCATTGCACACGACAAGAAACTGTCCGGCCATTCCGACGCCGATGTCGGTCTGCATGCTCTGACCGATGCGTTGCTGGCGACCTGCGGCGCCGGCGACATCGGTACGCATTTTCCGCCGTCCGACCCGCAGTGGAAAGGCGCTGCATCGCGGATCTTCGTCGAGCATGCGGCAGGGCTGGTGCGCGAGCGCGGCGGCCGCATCGCCAATGCCGATATCACGTTGATCTGCGAAGCGCCGCGCGTCGGCCCGCACCGCGAGGCGATGACGGCAGCCCTGTCGCAGATGCTGGCAATTTCCGCGGATCGCATCTCGATCAAGGCGACAACCAACGAGAAGCTCGGCTTCGTCGGGCGCGAGGAAGGCATTGCGGCGATCGCCACTGCCAGCGTGGTGTTTCCCGGCGAGGTGCCGGAATGACCAACAGCGACCTGGCAAATGCCTTGCTGCAAGCCTGCCAGAAACGCGGCATCATGCTGGCAACGGCGGAAAGCTGCACCGGCGGCATGATCATCGCGGCACTCACCGACATCGCGGGCTCGTCCGCCGTGGTCGATCGCGGCTTCATCGCCTATTCCAACGAAGCCAAGATGGACATGCTCGGCGTTTCCGCCGCCACGCTCGATGCGCATGGGGCGGTTTCGCGCGAGACTGCGATCGAAATGGCGACAGGCGCGCTTACCCGTTCGCGCGCCGGGCTGACCCTGGCGGTTACCGGGATCGCCGGGCCTGGCGGCGGTTCGGCGGAAAAACCGGTCGGCCTGGTCTGGTTCGGGGTTGCGCTGGACGGCCGACCGATTGTCGCCGAGCACCAACTCTTTGCAGACAAAGGCCGCGATTTCATCCGTCGCGAAACGGTCCGGCAAGCGCTGGAACTGGGCCTGCAAGCACTCGGATAGGATTATAAAACGTTGGGCGGGCGGACCCGAAAGCCGGATTTGCGGCTACGTTTTCGATTCCGGGCTGCTTTGCCCCAAGTGTGGCTCCGTCCCAGCCAGCAGCCGCTGAATATTGGCACGATGGCGCATAACCACGTAGATGCTGCCCGCAATCACCAGCAACCGATAGGCCAACGGTTGCTCCAGGCCACAGATGAGGGCGATCGCGGTCAACGCCGCTACCATCGAACTCAGGGAAACTATCCGAGACGTAGCCAGCACAGCACCAAAAGCCGCCGCAGCCCCCACACCTACCGGCCAAGACAGAGCCAGCAACACGCCAAGCCCCGTCGCAGCGGATTTGCCACCTGTGAAATTCAACCAGATCGAACGGCCATGTCCCAACAACACGGCAATTCCGGCCAGGCAAACAGCCCAAGGCACCCAGGCTTGCAGGTCAAGCGGGGTCGATAGCGTAACCAACGGCAACGTGATGAACCCAGCGGGCAAAGACGATCGCCCCAGCACCTTTCAGCACATCCACCAGCAACACCACCAACGCCGGCCATTTTCCCAAGACCCGCAAGACGTTCGTTGCCCCGGTGGATTTGGAGCCATGCTCCCGGATATCGATGCCCTTGAGCAGCTTCCCCGCCAGATAACCCGTGGGCATTGAACCGAAGAGATAGGCGATCGCCAGTCCAACGGTGCTTGCTATCCAGAAAAGCATGCGCAAGCCTCAAGACGGTTTTGTACCGTAGATGACGTCGGCGCGCTTCTCAAAGGCTTCGGCGAACATGCGGAAGGCACGATCGAACATGGTTCCCATGACCGCGCCCAGAATACGGCTCTTGAACTCGTAGTCGATGAAGAAGCGGACGGCGCAACCGGCGCCGTCGGGTTCGAAACGCCAGACATTGCTCAAATATTTGAACGGCCCGTCGATGTACTTCACGTCGATGGTGTTCTCGTCGGGCTTCAGCAGTACCTGCGTCGTGAAGGTTTCGCGGATCGCCTTGTAGCCGATGCTCATGTCGGCAAGGAGAACGGTACGCCCGTCACGCTCCTTGCGCGAGCGAACCGTCAGCGCTTCGCAAAGCGGCAGGAATTGCGGATAGGATTCAACATCGGCGACCAAAGCGAACATCTGCTCGGGTGTATGGGATACGCGTCGGGTAGCTTCGAATTTTGGCATGAAACCGGCTGATTAAGCTGATTTCTTGAGAATCGCTTCCCGTGCCGCACGCAGCTTGGCGAAATCGTCGCCGGCGTGATGCGATGAACGCGTCAGCGGGCTGGACGCCACCAGCAGGAAACCCTTGGTCCGGCCGATCGTCTCAAAGGATTTGAACTCCTCCGGCGTAACAAAGCGGATCACCGGGTGGTGCTTCTTCGACGGCTGCAGATACTGGCCTATGGTCATGAAGTCGACATTGGCCGAACGCAGATCGTCCATCAACTGCAGGATTTCATTCCGTTCTTCGCCCAGCCCCACCATGATGCCGGACTTGGTGAAGATCGACGGATCAAGCTCCTTGACCCGCTGCAACAGCCGGATCGAATGGAAATAGCGGGCGCCCGGACGAACCGTCAGATAGTTCGACGGAACGGTTTCGAGATTGTGGTTGAAGACGTCGGGTTTGGCCGCCACGACGATCTCCAGCGCGCCGTCCTTGCGC
>NZ_RZPL01000234.1:0-7385 GCF_004022805.1 Mesorhizobium sp. M7A.F.Ca.CA.002.04.1.1
TCCGGGGACCGGCCATTTTCGTGCCCTTCACCCTCGACGCCAGGCAAACCGCCGTCCCGGCGGCGCCGCTATGGTTTTTGCCAAAGAGCCGCGCTATCCCTTGGCCACCGGGGGATAGTCATGGCCGACGAGCAAAAAGGGTTTCGCCTGTCGCGGCGATTGCTGCTGGGTGCGGCTGTCGTCGGCGGCGCGGTGCTGTGGGGCGGCAACACGGTGGCGCGGCTGGCACGCGGACCTTCGGGGCCGAAGAACGCAGGACGGATAGCCGATATAGACGGCTTCGCGCTGCCTCTGAAGCCGCTGGACAATGCGCCGGCCTTCGATGCGTCACTGCCCTGGTCGGCAAAGGGTGGTGACATCAACGATGCCAGCGGCCTGTCGATGACGCCGGTCTACGGCGTGGTCGAGGTCAGCGGGGACGAGCACATCGCCAAGGCCCTGGCCTTCGCGCGTGCCAATGGGCTGAAAATATCGCTGGCCGCCATCCGCCATTCCATGGGCGGGCATGCCTTCGACGACAACGCGCTGGTGCTCGACCTCAGAAAGTTCAACAGGGTCACCGTCGATGCGGCGGCCAAGACCATGACCCTGCAGCCGGGCGCGCGCTGGCATGACATCCAGAACCTTCTGCATCCGCACTTCGCGGTGAAGGCGATGCAGTCGACCGACATCTTCTCGGTCGGCGGTTCGCTGTCGGCCAATGCGCATGGCATGGACCACCAGGCGGGTTCGGTGGCGGGCTCGATCCGCTCGATGCGGGTGATGCTGGCCGACGGTTCGGTGACGACCTGCTCGCCGACCGAGAACACCGATCTGTTCCGCCACGTCGTCGGCGGTTACGGCCTGTTCGGCGTGGTGCTGGAGGCGACGCTCGACATCGTCGACAACGCCGTCTACCGCACCTCGCGCGAAATCATCAAATCGGACGATTTTCCGGAATTCTTCGCCAAGGTGCTGGAGCCGAACAAGGATATCGGCCTGTTCTACGGCCATCTGTCGACGGCGCCCGGCAATTTCCTCGAGGACATGATCGTCTACCGTTACGACAAGGTGGCCGAGCGGCCGCCGGCCGATCAGCCCGAGATCGGCGAACCGGGATCGGTCGGGTTGAAGCGGGTGATCATCAACCTGGCGAAATGGGGCAGCCTGTTCCAGGAATTGAAGTGGTTCACCGAAAAGACACTGGAGCCGAAATTCGAAAGCTGCACGGTGGCGCGCACCTCGGCCATGGCCGAGGGCGAGGCCTGTCTCGTCACCCGCAACAACCCGATGCACGATTCGGTGCCCTATCTGTTCAACGATCAGATGGAAGAGACCGACATCCTGCACGAATATTTTATTCCGCGTGCCGCCTATGTCGAATTCATCGCGGAAGCGCGCGAGATCCTGCGCAAGCAGACGCTGCCGGTGCTCAATGCTTCGGTGCGCATCGTCCACAGGGAGGATGTGGCGCTGACCTACGCGCCGGAGCCGGCCTATTCGCTGGTGCTCTACGTCAACCAGCCGACCGATGCCGACGGCAATGCCAGGATGCGGGCGCTGACGCGGGCGCTGATCGACGTGACGATCAAGCATGGCGGGCGCTTCTTCCTGCCTTACCAGCTGCATTATACGGCCAGGGAATTGCTGGCCTCCTATCCCGAACTGCCGGCCTTCCTGGCGGCGAAGCGGCAGTATGACCCAACGGAACTGTTTTCCTCGACCTTCTACCGTGCCATCAAGGCGCTGAGCGGGGTGTCGTAAGAAGCAGGAGAACAGCCATGCGGATGGTATCGGCGGCGGCACTCACCCTCATCGCGCTGTGCGCCGGACCGGCCGGAGGCGAGGATCTCAAGGCCTTCAAGCTGACCATCGACGGCGTGACGGTCGATATCGATCCCGGCGAGAGCGCCGATGTGACGCTGCCCGGCGGCAAGCAGAGCAAGGTGACGCTCGCGCGCAACGACTTCGCTACCTTTTCCGGCAGCGATTTTTCCTTCGTCCACCCCAGCGGCATTTCGGTGACCAAGACCGATCTCGGCGATGACATCACGCAGTATCTGATGGCCTCGGCGCTGGGCACGATCGTCGTCGTGCAGGAGTATGGCGCCATGAATCCGGTGTCGCTCAACCAATTGATGCTGCAGGAGATGACCAGGCAATCGGTGCAGGCCGGCGCCAAGCTGACGCAGGGGCCGACCACGCGCAAACTCGCCGACGGCAAGGAATTGACCGGGATCCGGGCCGAGGTGAAGACACGCACCGACACCGCCGATTTCGAGATCGTCGGCTTCGGCCTGGCCGATCGGGGGCTGCTGTTCATCACCCGCATTGCCGGCGAGGATGCAGCGACCGAAAAGCCGCTTGTCGACAAGTTCTGGCAGAGCCTGAAAGTCAGGTTCAGGCCGGACTAGGATCGTGTCTCAGTTTGGATTTCGGCTGGGGTTTTGCGTAACGGCGGCTCAAGTTATTCTGAAGACCCCGGGTTGGAGATCCTGCAGCATGGCGAAGCTCATTTTCAGAATGAACCAGTCACTCGACGGCTATGTCGACCACCAGAAAATGCCGTCGGGCCCGACGATCTTTCGTCACTGGATAGAGCAAGTGCGCAATTTGAGCGGCAGTGTGTACGGTCGCGGCATGTACGAGGTCATGCGCTATTGGGACGAAGACAGTCCTGAGTGGAGCGCGGAGGCGCATGAATTCGCGGCGGCGTGGCGGAGCCAACCGAAGTGGGTTGTGTCGCGCTCTCTGAAGTCGGCCGGCCCTAACGCAACACTTGTCGCGGATGACGTCGAGGCGGTGATACGCGGGCTTAAGGCTAAGCTCGTCGGGGAGATTTCAGTTTCTGGACCAGGCCTGGCACGAAGCCTGACCGACCTTGGTCTTGTAGATGCGTACCAACTCTACCTCCATCCGTTCGTGCTTGGTCATGGCAAGCCATTCTTCGCCGGCCCCCGGCCGCCGCTTCGCTTTGTGGCCAGCGATTTGATTGGCGACGACGTGATCAGGTTGACCTATGTGCCTGCCTGATCACGCGGTCGTCGAACCGAGACGCCAGCGGGCCTACAGCCCCTTCGGCACCAGTCCGGCCAGCCAGTTCACAGAGCGCTTCGCGGCGTCGGCGGTTGCCGAGGCGGCGCGGCCGAGATCGGTCTTGACCACGGCGTAGCCGTTCTTGGTGCGATAGAGCACACCGGTTCCGCCATCGACCACCTGTTCATAGGCAACGGGCCGGGCGGCGTCGGCTTCCATGGCGGTCGTCGGCGAACCGACCGAGACGCTCGGCCGGTGGCTGAGTTCCGGCGGCAGCGGGCTTTCGGTTCTGACGACGCGGCTGGCGGGCTTCAATTCCGGGCGCGATGCGGTCGCGGCCAGCTGCGAAGAGGACGACGAACCCTTCGTGCGGCAAATGCCGGAGACGAGCGGATAGTTGAAATTGCGCTCGTGCAGCATCTGGCTCTTCATCGCCGCTTCGCACTCGGCGACGGTCGACCATTTGGCCGGCGTCTCGCCGATATATTCGCAAAGCTTGGCGTCGCAGTCGCAGCCGACAATGGTCATGGCGACAAGGGCGGTCTTGATCACGGTCTTGTCCCTTCGAGATGCCCCCCGGCAGCCCTTCCATTTCTTCCCATTCCTTCGCGCGCGAACAAGGCGGGATTTGGCCGCGATTGTGGAATGGGCGTGGCGGAGCCCAGGAAATGCCTAATCTTGGCCGGGCGTGACCGAAAGGCCTCAGTAATCGTAGACGTGTTCGAGCCTGGCGCCGGACTTGATCAGCGCCGGCAGCACGAGATGCAGTTTGCGCACGGCAACGATCATGCCGGTGCGGCGCGTGGATTGATCGGCCGGCAGCGGATAGCTGAACAGGATGTGCATGCCTTCGGGAATGGCGATCGTATCGGTGGAGAGCACCGTGGCCATGATCTCGTCATTGCCGCCGATCTCGACGAAGGAGACGCCCTTGTCGATCAGGCGCAGGATCATTTCGGTGAAGACCTGATAGCGCCTGGTGACGAAGATGGTGCCGTCAGCGCCCATGTCGCGTTCGAGCAAGGTGTCGGGCTCGTTGCGCGTGGCTTCGCCGACGGGCCCCTTGGCCCAGACATGGATGTCGAGCAAGGCGGGGTCCATCGTGGCAGCGAGGGCCTTTTTTATCAGGTCGGCATAGCCCTGCTTGATGGTGTCGGCGAGGCCGAACGCCAGCTTGCGTTCGCTGGTGCGGACGGAGCTGTCGCCCGGCACCGGCTGCACGGCAAACAGGCCGGCACGCTTGTCGGCATACGGGAACTGATACCAGGGCACCTGGTCGAGAAACGCGGCATAGTCCGCCGCGACCTTGGCCTGATAAATGTCGGCGGCGGTGCGCTTGGCCGTTGTCGCCTCGGTGATGCGGCCGACCGTGTTCTCATAGGCCCACTGCAATATATGCTCGATCGAGTGGCTGGTGCCGATGATGACCAGCATCTGGTGGTTGGCATAGTTGAATTTGTAGGGAGCGCTGGCGCGGATGACCATGGCGTAGTCCTGCCAGAAGCGGCCGATATAGGACCAGTAGGGGAAGCCGCTCGGCTGGTCCTTGTCGACGAAGCCGGCATATTCGCGTGCGGCGTAGACGATCGCCCATTCCGGATAGGTGAGGAAGGTTGATTCCTCCGGCCGCTGGTAGCCGGGGATCTCGGCGCGGACCTTGTCGGCCAGCGCCTTGGGCGGGGCGCCGTCGGCAATGCCGGGCAGCGGCGTCTTGTCGAGCGACGACGTCGTCAGGAAGCCGTAGCTCAGCCCGGCGATCGGGATGAGGATGACGACGACGATCAGCCAGAGGATCGTCTTGATGAGGCGCTTCAGCCAGCGGAACAGGAACATGCCCGATCAGGCCGTGGCGAAGTGGTCGTGTACGCGCCTGGCTAGCCGGAAGCCGACATAGACGGCGAAGCCGCCGATGACGATGTGCGGCAGGTTGGCGAAGAAGCGGGCCGGGAATTCGATATCGTTGAGAGAGCGGAAGCCGTTGATGAAGATACCGGCATCGAGGCAGCCGGAACCGGTGACCAGCCCGAGCACGCCGTCGAAAAGGTAGACCGAGCCGAACAGCTTGAAATAGAACACTGCCTGGCGGTGCGAGATGAAGGCGGCGGCCAGCGCCCAGACGCCGGAGAAGGCGTGCAGCAGATCATCGTACCATTGCAGCGAGAACAGGCCGAACAGATTGCCGTCGGCATCGTTGAAGGCCGGTATGTAGCCGATGGCGACGACGCCGAAGAATAGGAAGGCATAGGCAACGGCAAGCTTCTGGACGAGCGTCATGAAGTATCCCCCTTCTACAAGCCCATTTGTAAACGCTACTCTGCCGGCCGCCTGACGCGGTTTTCTGCGCTTCCGATGCTCACGGACTCAAAGGTCCGCTGCGCTTCGGTTCTCGAAAACCACGCCATCCGACTCGGCAGAGCGCGTTTTCAAACGGGCTCTGACCAGGCGATACTAACCGATTTTAGCGCGTGGAGAAGCGGCGCTCGCAAGATCGCCGCCAAAGGGCATCGGGGGGCCAAAAAGACAGTCGGCGCCGGGATTTCTCCCAGCGCCTCCCTGTCAGATCAGGACACGGTCGCGGCAGCAACTTCCGTAAAGTCGTCGCGCCTTGCCGGCCTTGATTTTGACGGTCCTGCCAGTCCGCCGCCCGAGAGCAGCGTCCGTTCGGGACCACGCCGGTCTCCACCCTTGCGAGCTTTGCCCTGCGCACCATCGAAGGTTTTTGCCGTCCTTCATGGCAGCATCGGTCCGCCGTCGGCGTTGGCACGCTTTCCGCGGCCCCGTAGGTCTCGGCTCCGTCCCTCGAAACAGGCAAGCCTGCTCTCGCTTCGGGCCGTACGGGCCTCAGGAAATCCGCCTTTCACTTCGCCTTTCGGCTTGATGATCGGTAGCCGCCTGAGATGGGTTTAATGTACACCGAGTAAGGGTCCTGGGGAATGGCCGCTGCCCTGTGGATAGCGGGATTACCGGGGATCGTTAGCCACAAACCGGGGAATTCGAGCGCCGGCTGCTTTAGACAGCCCGCCCGCTTTTTTGCGTACGAGCCGACAGCGCCCCTTGCTCCGCCGGTGGTCGCGGGCTTCAATGCCGGCAAAGGATCGGACCTGCATGTCCGGCGCCGGGGAGGGCGGGTATTTTGAAAGTCGGAGTGGTTCTCAACCCGATTGCCGGTGGCGGCCGGCTGAAACGGCATTGGCCTGATGTTGCCGTGTCGCTGAAAAAGCATTTCGGCGAATTCGAGCTGCGCGAAACGCAGGCCGAAGGCGATGCCGAAAGGCTGGCAATCGATCTCGCAATGATTGGCTTCGATCTGGTGATTGCGGCCGGCGGTGACGGCACCGCCAGCGAAGTGGCCGACGGGCTTCTGCAGGCGGCCCAGGAGAGCGGCCGGATCACTGAACTTGGCCTGTTGCCGTGCGGCACCGGCATCGATTTCGCGCGCGGGCTCGGCCTGCCGAAAGAGGTGGATGCCGTGCTGAAGCGGTTGGCCGAAGCCAAGGGTCGCAAGGTCGATGCCGGGCGCATCGGCTACATCGACGATCACGGCGCGCTGGCCAGCCGGCACTTCATCAACATCGCCAGTCTCGGCCTGTCCGGCGCCACCGACCGCGCCGTCAATGCCGACAAGCGCAAGGGCAGGATGTCGGCCAAGGCACTGTTCCTGTGGCGCACCGTGGTGGAGTTCATCCGCTACCGTTTTCAGGACGTCAGGATCACGGTCGATGACGGCGCACCCGTCGAAGCGCGCATGGCGCTGGTGGCGGTCGCCAATGGAAAGTTCTTTGGCGGCGGCATGATGATCGCGCCGGATGCCGACCTGACCGACGGGCAGTTCGACATCGTCATCCTGCGCGCCGCCGGCAAGCTGAAGCTGATCTGGGACATCCGGCTGCTCTATGGCGGCCGGCACCGCAACCATCCGGCGATCACCATCCTGCGCGGCAGGAAAGTGGTGGTCGAGCCGCTCGGCGATGCGTCAGAGAATGGCGCCCTGGTCGATATAGACGGCGAGTCGCCGGGACGCATACCCGCGACCTTCGAGATCCTGCCGGGTGCATTGACGCTCAGATACTGAATCAAGCCGTTGACAGATTGATTCAGATGAATCCGCCCATCAATCCAACGTCCTGAAATCGCTTGATAACTGGCTGATGTCAGAGTTCCAGCTTGGCCGGAAAACCGGGCGCGCGCAGGTCGGTATCGACGGCATCCTCGAGCAATTTGACGATCTGGGTGGACCAGGCGCTGCCGCCATATTCCTGTTTGCCCATCTGGAAAATCTCACTCACAAGCGGCGCCAGTTGGAGCGGCAGTCTGAATTCCCTGCCCATCGCCAGCGCGAAGCCGAGGTCCTTCAGCGCCAGGTCCATGGT
>NZ_RZPL01000235.1:0-7369 GCF_004022805.1 Mesorhizobium sp. M7A.F.Ca.CA.002.04.1.1
AGATATAGCGGTTCGACAGCACGAAAATGTCGGGATGGGTGTTGAGCAGGCGAAAGGCGCGGCGAAAGCCGGGCCGCTTGCGCAATCTGACGACATAGGGATGGTCGGCAAAGCTTCGTCCGAGGATGAAGAAGAAAGTGTCGCCGACAAAGGCGCCGAGGCCGGCCGCAAGGACGGCGTGCCACAGCACGAAGACCTGCTGGTGGGCGAAGAAGCCGCCGAGAATGGCAGCACTTTCGCCCTCCGCGATGCAACCGACAAAGACCGCGAGCAGCCCGTATTGTTCGATGAAATGGTGGATCGCGTCGGTCATGAAGCCGACTGCTGCGAAGACAGCCTTTCGTCGATCCGCTTGATCATCTCGGTCAGTTGCACGATCTCGTCGCGCATGCCGAGAATCTGGCCGTGGCGCAGTTCATCCAGCTTTTCATGCAGCGCCATGATCTCGATCTCGGCTTTCAGGTTGACCTCGTAATCGTGGGCGGCGTCGATGCGGTCGCGTTCGGTCTGGCGGTTCTGCGCCATCATGATCACAGGCGCCTGCAAGGCGGCTACCATCGACAAAACGAGATTGAGGAAGATGAACGGGTAGGGATCGAAGGCGTCACGCGACAGCAGCCAGACATTGCCCGCCGTCCATAAGACCAGAAAGGCGATGAAGGTCAGGATGAAGGACCATGACCCGCCGATGCGGGCGATCGTATCGGCAAGCCGGTCGCCGAAGGTCTGGTGGAAGGCAACGGCCTTGTTGGTGTCGCGCGAGATGGTGGTGCGTTCGAGCGTCGATTGCAGCACCCGGCTTTCGAGCTGGCTGAGGCCGTCCGGCCGCCGCTTGAGCCAGCGGTTCGCCAGATCGTCGATCGTCTTGTTCATGGCCATCTCCAGGGTCTTAGGCTTGCCGTAAGAGGTAGAGGCTGCCGGCTCACACGGGAAGTGTTAGATTGATTCCAGTTGCCGAGGGACCAATGGCCGATTTCAAGAAAATTCGCGCTCGCGCCGCAAAACGTAAGGGCGGCGAAGAGGAACTGACGTCGCTGCTTGGTCCGGCGCCTGACAATGCCGCCGTGGCTGACATCCCCGATGACCGCATTCTCTCCATTATGGCTGAGCGCGTCTTCGCCGCCGGTTTCGTCTGGCGCGTCATCGAGCAGAAATGGCCTGGCTTCGAGGAGGCGTTTCTGCGCTTCGAGCCGAAGCGGCTGTTGTTCCAGCCCGATGATTTCTGGCACGATCTGACGGCCGACCAGCGCATCGTACGCAACCCGCAGAAGATCAGATCCGTTCGCGACAATGCTGCCTTTGTCGAGCGTGTGTCGAAGGAATATGGCGGTTTCGGCAAATTCCTTGCGGAATGGCCTGATGATGACCAGGTCGGGCTGATGGCCTGGCTCGGCAAGCATGGCAGCCGGCTGGGCGGCAACACGGGCCAGTATTTCCTGCGCTGGCTGGGGTGGGATGCGTTCGTCATCTCGGGCGATATGGCCGCGGCGTTGCGCGACGCCGGCCTCGACATCGCCGAAAGCCCGACTTCGAAGAAGGACCTGGACAAGATCCAGAGGCAAATCAATCAATGGGCAGCGGAGACGCATCTGCCGCGCCGCCATATTTCACGCATCCTGGCGATGTCGATCGGCGAGAACCATTCGCCGCAAGCGCTGCGCGAATATATGGGCGACGACTGAAACGTGGTCGCTTGCCACGATCGGCATTCGTCGATCGGTCAACACGATCGAATCGATCGGTCCGGACACGAATGACATTCGTCATTTGCTCCGAATTGGTCCAAACGAACGCCATTGCCCGAGCAATTTTGCCGCGCTAAGTCAGCAGGCATGACCAAGAAGCTCGACATCCTGCGCATCGCCGTCGCCCAGCTCAATCCGACTGTCGGCGACATATCAGGCAATCTCGCCAAAGCCCGCGAGGCGAGGGCGGATGCCGCACGTCAGGGCGCCGATCTCGTGCTCTATACCGAGCTTTTCCTCGCCGGCTACCCGCCGGAGGATCTGGTGCTGAAGCCGGCCTTTTTGAAAGCCTGCGAAAAGGCGGCACAGGACTTTGCCGCCGACACCGCGGATGGCGGTCCCGGCGTCATCATCGGCACGCCGTTGAAGCGCAAGAGCGGCACGCACAATTCGATCATCTTCGCCGACGGCGGCAAGATCATCGCCGAACGCTACAAGCTCGATCTGCCGAACTACGGCGAGTTCGACGAGAAGCGCGTCTTCCAGGCCGGACCCGAGATCCAGGGGCCGGTCAATTTCCGCGGCGTGCGCATCGGAATTCCGATCTGCGAGGACATCTGGGGCGATGTCGATATCTGCGAGACGCTGGCCGAAAGCGGGGCGGAAATCCTGCTGGTGCCGAACGGCTCACCCTATTATCGCGCCAAGATCGATGTCCGCCACCAGGTCGTCATCCGCCAGGTCATCGAATGCGGGCTGCCGATGATCTATGCCAACCAGCTCGGCGGCCAGGACGAGCTGATCTTCGACGGCGCTTCGTTTGCCATTGGCGCCGACAAGACGCTTGCCTTCCAGATGAGCCAGTTCGAGGAAGCGGTCGACGTCACCACCTGGAAGAGACAAGGCGATCACTGGGTCTGCTCGGAAGGGCCGATGTCGAAAATCCCGGACCGGGAGGAGGCTGACTATCGCGCCTGCATGCTGGGCCTGCGCGACTACGTCAACAAGAACGGCTTCAAGAACGTCGTGCTTGGTCTGTCCGGCGGCATCGATTCGGCGATCTGCGCGGCGCTGGCCGTCGATGCGCTCGGCGAGGAACGGCTGCGCGCGGTGATGATGCCCTACCGCTATACCTCGAAGGATTCGCTCAAAGATGCCGAGGATTGCGCCCGCGCTCTCGGCTGCCGCTATGACATCGTGCCCATCTTCGAGCCGGTCGAGGGCTTCCTGCACGCGCTGACGCAGATGTTCGAAGGCACCAAGGAAGGTATCACCGAGGAGAATTTGCAGAGCCGCGCACGCGGCACCATCCTGATGGCGATCTCCAACAAGTTCGGCTCAATGGTCGTCACCACCGGCAACAAGAGCGAGATGTCGGTCGGTTATGCCACGCTCTATGGCGACATGAATGGCGGCTTCAATCCGATCAAGGACCTCTACAAGATGCAGGTCTACGCGCTGTCGCGCTGGCGCAACAGCCACGTGCCGCCGGGTGCGCTGGGCCCCTCGGGCGAGGTGATCCCGAAGAACATCATCGACAAGGCACCGTCGGCGGAATTGCGCGAGAACCAGACCGATCAGGATTCGCTGCCGCCCTATCCGGTGCTGGACGATATCCTCGAATGCCTGGTCGAGAATGAGATGGGTGTCGACGACATCGTAGCGCGCGGCCATGACCGGGCGACGGTGACGCGCATCGAGCACCTGCTCTACATCGCAGAATACAAGCGACGGCAGGCGGCGCCAGGCGTGAAGATCACGAAAAAGAATTTTGGCCGCGACCGCCGCTACCCCATCACCAATCGTTTCAGGGATCGCAGCTAGGTACCGAAAGCGCACGCGGCGCGGCCGGAGACAACCATGCCCGATTGTGAGATCAGCTTCGACATGTCACGGATCGATTTCCGTGCGACATCGGACCTGTTGATGGCAAGCTATTGGGGCGCCGGACGCACTGACGAAGTCCATCGCCGCGCCTTTGCCAACTCGCTTTGCGTCGGCGCCTATGTCGATGGCAGGCAAGTCGGCTTCGGCCGGGCGATCACCGACCGCACCGTATTCGCCTATCTCGCCGATATCATCATCTGGCCGGAGAATCGCGGGCAGGGCATAGGAAGCCGGCTCGTCCAGGCCCTGATCGATCATCCGGAGGTCAGGACCGTTTTCCATTGGAGCCTGTCGACCAGCGATGCCCATGGCATGTATGAAAAGCTCGGGTTCAAGCCATCGACCGATGGCCGCTACATGCGCTTGGATCGCGTTCCTGAATGAGGCGCGGCTTGCCCGCCATTGTTGCAAAATAATCGCAGTGGTTGGACCAGATACGCTTTTGGCGTCAGCCCGTCTTGGCGGTGCATCGGAGCGTCTCTATAAGAACCGCTCCGCAATTGTCTTGCGGGAGGTCCGAATGGCAGTATTTCACATGGTAATGCGAGGCCGCGAAGCCTAGGTCTCATCCGGCGCTCCGCGAAGGTTTGCCCTTCGTGCCGATGCCGGATCGAGCACAGGCTTATGCCGATGCCGATCGCCGCCCGGTTATGGGCGATACGCCAAATATGCCACTCCGCTTCCGGGCAATCATTGGCCCTTGCGCGGCTTCTTCAATTTTCGACCTACTGGGATCGGGCTCGTTTGTGCCCGAATGACATCATGGCTCGTTTCAAGATCGATTTGCGCGCGAGCGCCTTTCGCAGCGTTCTTGGCTTCACGCTTACCCATTGGCGGCGCCAGCCGTGGCGGCTTTCGCTCATCATGGCCAGCTTCCTGCTGTCGACGCTGGCCGATGTGCTGACGCCGCTCTATTCCGGCCGGCTGGTCGACGCCGTCGCCAGCAGCGCCGCCGCCGACGCGATTGCCTGGAATGCCGCGCTGACGGCGTTCTCGATGTTGATGGCGCTGGCGCTGGCCGGCGTCGTGTTGCGCAACCTGGCGTTCATGGGCATCGTCGAGCTGACCTTGAAGATGATGGCCGACATCGCCGCCGATGCTTTCCATCGCGTTCAGCGCTTTTCCACCGATTGGCATGCCAACAGCTTTGCCGGCTCGACCGTCCGCAAGGTGACGCGCGGCATGTGGGCGCTCGACCTGCTCAACGACACCATCCTCATCGCACTGCTGCCGTCGGTCGTCATGCTGGTCGGGTCGACGTTGCTGCTCGGCTGGTTCTGGCCGTTGATGGGTGCGGTCGTTGCTGCCGGTTCGGTGCTGTTCATCACGGTGACGGCGCTGCTGTCACTTGGCTATGTCGCGCCGGCGGCAAGGCTCGCCAACACCTGGGATACCCGCCTCGGCGGCTCGCTGGCCGACGCGGTCAGCTGCAACGCCGTGGTCAAGGGCTTTGGCGCCGAGGAGCGCGAAGAACGCCGCCTGGCCAAGGTCGTCGCCAAATGGCGTGCGCGTACACGGCGCACCTGGGTGCGCGGCACCATCAACGGCACCACGCAAGGGGTGCTGCTGCTGGTCATGCGCGCTGCGGTGATCGGCCTGGCGCTGATGCTGTGGTCGTGGGGGCAGGCGAGCGCCGGCGACGTTGCGTTCGTGCTGACCTCGCTCTTTGTGCTGCAGGGCTATCTCAGGGACATCGGCACGCATATCCGCAACCTGCAGCGCTCCATCAACGATATGGAAGAGCTGGTCGATTTCCAGTCCGAACCGCTCGGCATCGAGGACCGGCCAGGTGCCAAGCCGATCCGGATCACCGAAGGACGGATCAGCTTCGACAACGTCACCTTTCACTATGGCCATCACCGATCCGCGCTTTACCGCGACTTTTCGGTCGATATCGCGCCGGGTGAGCGCGTCGGGCTGGTCGGCCATTCGGGGTCGGGCAAGACGACCTTCGTCAAGCTTATCCAGCGGCTCTATGACGTGAACGCGGGGAAAATCCTGGTCGACAGTCAGGACATCTCGCAGGTGGCGCAAGCCTCGCTGCGCGGGCAGATCGCCATCGTTCAGCAGGAGCCGATCCTGTTCCACCGGTCGCTGGCCGAAAACATCGCCTATGCCAGGCCGAGTGCGTCGCAGGAGGAGATCGAGCATGCCGCCAAGCTGGCGAGTGCGCATGACTTCATCACCAACCTGCCAAAGGGCTACGGTACACTGGTCGGCGAACGCGGCGTGAAACTGTCGGGTGGCGAGCGTCAGCGCGTGGCGATCGCGCGCGCCTTCCTTGCCGATGCGCGCATCCTGATCCTCGACGAGGCGACATCGAGCCTCGATTCGGAATCGGAGGTGCTGATCCAGCAGGCGATGGAGCGGCTGATGGTCGGCCGCACCACGCTGGTCATCGCGCACCGGCTTTCGACAGTGCGGGCGCTCGACAGGCTGCTGGTCTTCGATCGCGGCAACATCGTCGAGGAAGGCTCGCATGACGAACTGATCCGGCTGAAAGGCGGCATCTACCGTCGCCTGTTCGAACGCCAGGCGCTCGAACTGACCAAGGGACTTGTCAGCTGACCTGAGGCGGCCTCCAGCTTCGGCCGGAGGCCGCCTCTGTCAGGCACGGTCAGCCCAGCGGGCTGGAGCAGGAGATGCGATCGCAGGGAGGCAGTCGACCCGTCGATCAGCGCCGTGATGCTGGCCGACTTGATTTGCCTGTGAAGTCCTGTCCGGATAGTAAGTCTTGGGACCTCTGTTCATCATATTGACCGAGATACGTTGTTTCTACCAATGGTTGATATATATCCGATGGAGGCAACCCACGGACGTTTTTCACGATGCATCTTTCTGCGAATGCCGAGGAAAAGTTGGCTGCGCCGTCAGTGCTGGAATCTCAGCATGGCTCGGTTCGGCCGCTTGCTGCCGAAGATCTCGAGCGCGTCGCCGCACTCTTCCTGACGAAGTTTCGCCGGCGGCGCCGTCACCTCCTCGATCGCGCGATCGCCGAAACGGCCGCGTATATGAGAGAGATTTATCTCGACCCTGCCGGCCACTCCGGTGAAAGCAACGCTCTTGTCCAGATCAACCGGCAGGGCCGCCTGGGTGGGTTCCTCGGCGTTTTGAAAGCCCGCTACGAGCTCAATGGTGCGCCATTGAATGCGGCGATCATCGGGCCGCTCATGGCCGACCCCGGCACCGATGACGGCTCGGCCGGACCGCAATTGCTGCGGGCATTGCATCAAGGCGAATTCGATCTGCAGCTGACCGATTCGGCCAACCGGACATCCTTAGCCTTCGCGCGCCCGATGAAGTATCAACTCCTGCCGGTGCATTGTCTGGGATGGACATATGTCTTCCGGCCGGCGGGAATGGCCGCCGCCGCACTGCACCGTAAATGGCCCGGCCTGCCTCACCTTGTACTCGACCCCTTTGCGCGAGCATTCGATGCTCTTGCGAAAAGAAGGTTCGAGCCCCCCGTCCAGCATTCATCGTCGCATCGCACCCACCGTGAGCCGATCAATGCCGTGCAATTTGCCGAGGAACTGCCGACCCTCCTGTCTGGTTACGCTCTTCGGCCGAGTTGGAAGGATGGGGAGTTGCCACGGCTGCTTGCGCTGGCGGCCGAGAAGCGGGCCGACGGCCCCCTTCATTTCGGTGGGATCTACGACGAAACGGGCAAAATGCTCGGTTGTTATGCCTTCTATGGTCAAGCCGGCGACATGGCGAACCTGTTGCAAATCCAGGCATTCGGATCGCATTGGGGCGCGACGCTGGATGCGCTTGTCGCCGCCGCATGGGAGATGGGC
>NZ_RZPL01000236.1:0-7357 GCF_004022805.1 Mesorhizobium sp. M7A.F.Ca.CA.002.04.1.1
TTCCTGCCCTCGCTGTGGCTGGCTTTTCCTCGATACGTCGCGAGGCGGCAAGCGGCGCTGGTGCAGCATGCGCACCTGCGGCAACCGCGAGAAGGTGTCGCGCCACCGAGATCATACCGACGTCTAGACTGGGTTAGCGCACCACGTCGCCTTTGCTGCGGGCGGGCCGGATGCCGGCGCGTCACTCCGGAAGACCGGCCTTGCGAAAACCATCGACGAAATGCTCGAGCGTAGCGGCGTCGCGGAATGGCTCGGTCGTCGCCCAGTGATGGGTTGTGAAATGCGGGTTGCCGACGAGGAACAGTTCAGCCTCTGCGCGCGCCTCGTCGAGCCGGCCGAGTTGGGCCATGCTTGCCGCCAGGAAACGGCGTGAGCTTGTGCGATAGGTCTCGTCACGGCGCAACGTCTCGATAGCGGCTTGGTAGTCGCGCGCCGCATATTGCGCCTGGCCGAGCGTCAGATAGTACCAGCTCGCCGGAAACGGGTTCAGCCGGAACGCCTTGCCGATGTGCTCGAGGCCCTCTTCGACCCGTCCGGCCAGGACCGCGATGTCGGACAATGCCGCCCAGGTGTCGGCCTCGTTCGGGTCGAGCTCGATCGCTTTGGCGAATTCCGCATCCGCTTCAGTGAAGCTGCGCTCATAGGCAAGCAGATAAGCCAGGATCCAGCGACAGCCGACATCGTTGGGATCGATCGCCACCGCCTTGCGCGCCAGCTCCAGGGCAACGCTGCGGGCAGCCTCGGTTGGTCCGCCCCAATGCACCTGTCCCATCCAGTGGTTCATGGCAAGCCAACGATAGGGCTCGGCATAATCAGGATCGAGCGACACCGCGCGCGTCAGCATCAGATGCGCTTCCTGCGCCATCTGCGGCGAGTCGTCGATCAGCTTTCGCGCCCGCACGCAGAGGTCGTAGGCCTCCAGATTTCGCGGCCGATTGCGCGGCGGCGGCGCGCGCAGCCGGCCAAGCAGCGCTTCCACGATCTTGGCCGTCACCTCGTCTTGAACGGCAAAGATATCCTCCAGGCCGCGATCGAAGCGTTCCGCCCACAGATGATCGCCACTCATCGCGTCGACCAGCTGTGCGTTGATGCGCACGCGCCCCGCGGCGCGTCTTGCACTGCCTTCCAACAGGTAGCGCACGCCAAGATCCCCGGCGATCTCGCGCACGTCCATCGCTTTTCCCTTGTAGGCAAAGGTCGAGTTGCGGGCGATGACGAACAGACCGGAGATTCTGGACAGGTCGGTGATCAGGTCTTCCGTCAACCCATCCACGAAGGGATCCTGCTCGGGATCGTTGCTGAAATTGACGAAGGGCAGCACGGCTATCGACGGTTTGTCGGGCAGCGGCAAGGGTTTTCGCCTGGCCTCGCCCAGCTGTTCGACGGCCCCAGTGAAACGGTAGCCGACGCGCGGAACGGTGGATATCCATTCGCCGTTGTCGCCGACGGGGCCAAGCAGCTTGCGCAGCTGCGCGATCTGGACGGTGAGATTGCCTTCCTCGACGGCCGTGCCCGGCCACGCGGCGTCCATCAGTTCGGCTTTTC
Source organism: Mesorhizobium sp. M7A.F.Ca.CA.002.04.1.1 (assembly GCF_004022805.1). NCBI lineage: Bacteria > Pseudomonadati > Pseudomonadota > Alphaproteobacteria > Hyphomicrobiales > Phyllobacteriaceae > Mesorhizobium > Mesorhizobium sp. M7A.F.Ca.CA.002.04.1.1. The sequence continues at coordinate 1,546 of NZ_RZPL01000236.1, forward strand.
CGAGGATTTCGCCGGGCCGCCCGACGAGTGCCGCAAGCAGGCTCAGCCCGCGATAGCCGACGGCAACGGGGACATCGTTCCGAAGCAGCGTTCCCGCATGCGGATCAAGCACGAACGGACCAAAGGCAAAACGCGATCCCTGCATAGGCGCATCTATAGGGCCGCTCTAGCTCGTTTGGAAGTTTTGGGAACTATTTGGGAGGGCTTAATTACGGCGCCGTCCGTATCGCGCAGAATTCAACCTCATCGAGAGCCCTAGGCCCTCAAACCATATGGAGGTTGCCATGACCAATACCCTCACTTGTGCAGCGCGGCCGGGAACGCCCGTGCGGCCGGCATCGCGCCGGCTCCTAAAGACCCTGCGAAGCATCATCGCGAGCTGGCACGATCGGACCTGGCGCGAGCGGATACGCTTTCGCTGGCAGCTCAGGCAAATGTCGAAGGACAATCCGCATCTGATCGACGATATCGGCCTGACGATACAGCAGGTCGAGGGAGAGATCGCCAAGTCCTTCTGGGAACGATAGAGCGAAATGCCGCAAATCGCGTCGACCGTCAGCGCACCGCCTCGCGAGGGGCGCCGGCCAGGCGGGTGGCGATCAGCTTGTCGATGCGGCGGCCGTCGAGATCGACCACCTCGAAGCGCCAGCCCTGCGCGTCGACGCATTCGCCAGTCGCCGGCAGATGGTGCATATGCGACAGCACATAGCCGGCGACGGTTTCGTAATCGCGGTTTTCCGGCAGGTCGATGCCGAGAATGTCGGCCATCTCGTCGGCCTGCATGTAGCCGGCGAGCAGCCACGAGCCGTCCTCGCGCTTGACCGCGTTTTCCTCGTCGCCGGCGTCGGTGTCGGCGCGGAACACGCCGGTGATGGCTTCCAGAATGTCGGCCGGGGTGACGATGCCTTCGAAATGGCCGTATTCGTCATGCACCAGCGCCATCGGCACGTCGGATTCCTTTAGCTTCTGCAGCACATCGAGCGCGTCGGCCTGGTCGTAGACGATGGGGGCTGCGCGCACATGCCTGCGCGGATCGAGCACGCGGCCGGCAAGCAGTGCGGCCAGCACATCACGCGTCTGGACGACGCCGACCATGACGTCGACGCCGCCGTCGCCTGCCGGCAGGCGCGAATGCTGGGTTTCCATGAGCAGCTTGCGGATGGCCGCCTCGTCGGATTGCAGATTGATCCAGTCGACTTCGGTGCGCGGCGTCATCACCGCGCGCACGGCGCGGTCGCCAAGCCGCATGACGCCGGCGATCATGCGCCGCTCGTCGGATTCGATGGTGCCGTGATGCTCGGCCTCGGCGACCAGCATCTTGATCTCCTCGTCGGTGACCTTTTCCTCGCTTTCGCCGCGCTGACCGAGCAGCCACAATATGGTGCGGCCGGAGAAGTCGAGCAGGAAGACCAGCGGCGCCGACACCGTGGCGAGGATGGTCATCGCCGGAGCGACCCTGGCGGCGACCCGCTCGGGATCACGCAACGCGATCTGCTTGGGCACCAGCTCGCCGACGATCAGCGAGAAATAGGTGATGATAGCAACGACGATGCCGACGCCTAGCGGGTCGGCGACAGTCTCGCGGATGCCGGTCGAAGCCAGGAACTGCGCCAGCCGTTCGCCGAGCGTGGCGCCGGAAAAGGCGCCGGAGAGGACGCCGACCAAGGTGATGCCGATCTGCACCGAGGACAGGAACTTGCCGGGATTTGAGCCAAGATCAAGGGCGCGGCCGGCGCCATTGGTGCCGCGGTCGATCATCGCTTTCAGCCTGGCCGGGCGCGACGAGACGATGGCGAGCTCGGACATCGACAAAAGGCCGTTCACGCAGATGAGGACGACCACGATAGCGATTTCGACGTATAACATGAGCGGTCAATAGCATTGTGGCGCGGTCTTCGAAAATAGTCCGGCGTGATTTTTGAGAAATGACCGGTATTTCGCTCACGCGGCATCCCAGGGCGGCGCCGAAAAATGTTCGACGAGGGCGTCGACGACAACCCGCACCTTTGGCGTGAGCGCGCGCGTCACCGGCCAGACGGCATGCACGACGATGTTCTCGACCAGGCATTCCGACAGCACCATTTCGAGATCGCCGCTTTTGAGGCTGTCGGCGGCCAGCCATGTCGGCAGGAAGGCGATGCCGCAGCCGGCGAGCGCCGCATCCAGCATCGGTTCGCCATGGCCGAGAACGAGCCGCGCCTTGGGCACGAAGGTTGCGAGATGGCCGTCGGAATGTCTGATCACCCAGGGGCGGACGATGCCCTCGCGACCGTAGCCAATGACGCTGTGATCGGCGAGATCCTCGACCGATTGCGGCCGGCCATGCCTGTCGAGATAGTCGGGAGCCGCGCATATGGCCGAGCGCTGAGCATAGAGGCGCCTGGCCGCAAGCGACAGGCTGTCGTCGAGTTCGCCCATGCGGATCGCCAGGTCGATACCCTCCTCGATCAGGTCGACGCGGCGGTCATTGAAGGAGACTTCCACCGTCAGGTCCGGAAATTTCCTCGAAATCTCGAACAGCACGGGAGCGACGCAGCGTCGGCCGAAGGCCAGCGGCACGTCGACCCGAAGCCGGCCAGACGGGACCTGCCGACGCGAGGCGAGCAGCGACTGTGCGGCTTCGATCTCGGCCAGGGCCCGGACGCAGGCTTCATAGTAGCTGATGCCTTCGCTGGTCGGACTGAGACTGCGGGTGGTGCGGTTCAACAAGCGAACGCCGAGCCTCTGCTCCAGCTGCGCGATCGATTTGCCGATCGCCGACTTCGTCACATGCAGCCGCTCGCCGGCGCTAGTGAAGCTGCCGGCCTCCACCGCCTGCACAAACGCGACGGTGCCTTGCAGGTCGGCCGTTTCCATGGCGATTTCCTATTGTCGACTTTTAGTCCGCAATCAGTGTCAAATTATACCGCACGGAAGCACTATTTTCTATAATCGAAAGGCATAAATGTCTCGCCTGGCATCAATGCACGGAGCGCGAGACGACATGAGCACCCCAATCAACAGATCCTGGCAGATGAGCGGTTTTGGCCTGTCGAGGCTAAGCCAGGTGGAAGGCAAGGTGCCCGAGCCAGGGCCGCACGATTTGCTGGTCCGGACCAAGGCCGTATCGCTCAACTACAAGGACAAGATGATCGTGGACGGCGTGCTGATCCCCGACCTTGCCTTTCCCTTCGTGCCGACATCCGACGCGGTGGGCGAAGTGGTGTCCGTCGGCAGTGCCGTCAGCCGCTTTCAGGTCGGCCAGCGCGTGCTTGGCCAGGTGATCGCCGATTGGCCGGATGGCGACGCACCGCCGGTGCTGCATAAGCACACGCTGGGGTCGTCGCTGTCGGGTATGCTTTCCGATCATGTCATCTTCGGCGAGGACGCCGCGGTGCTGGCGCCGCTGTCGCTCGGCGACATCGAGGCCGCGACATTGCCGATCGCGGCGCTGACGGCCTGGTTCGCCATGGCCGAGGCGACCAAACCGGTGCCGGGTCAGACCATTCTGATCCAGGGCACCGGCGGCGTGTCGCTGTTTGCGCTGCAGTTCGCCACTGCGTTCGGCCTGCGCGCCATCGTCACCTCAAGCAGTGATGAAAAGCTTGAGCGGGCGAGAAAGCTTGGCGCCTGGCAAGGGATCAACTACCGCACGCAACCGGCCTGGGACGATGCCGCGCGTGAGCTGACGAACGGGCTGGGCGTGAACCACGTGCTGGAAATGGTCGGCGGCGACAATGCACGGCGATCGCTGAACGCGCTGGCCGCCGACGGCCGGCTGTCGATCATCGGCCTGCTGGGCGCGATGGAGCTCAGCTTTCCCATCCTGCCCTTCATGCGCAACCGCATCACCGTGCAGGGCCTGTCGATCGGCCATCGCCGTGCTTTCGAGCGCATGAATCAGGCGATCGAGGCGCTGGCGATCAAGCCGGTCATCGACAAGGTTTTTGGCTTCGATGAGGTGCCGCAGGCCTTGCAACATCTGGAGAAAGGGCCGTTCGGCAAGATCGTGATCACCACGACCTGACTTTTGCGATGTCATGGCAACTGCTTCAACACGCCGACAATTGCCTCGCCGTCCGTGAAATAGGGATCGCCGCCGCCATTGCGTCCCGCCTTGGTGGCGCCGACGCCCGATATGTCGCTGGTCGAGAGCAGCATGCCGGCAGTGGCCAGGTCGCGCATCAGGAAATCGCGCTCGGCGTCGATGTCGGGGCCGATATGGTGGGTGACGGCGCCGGTGTCGTGGCTGAAGCCGACGCCGCGATCGAAGCTGGCCGAGCCCAGCCACAGCGGCCGGCCATCGTCGCCGCTTGCATCGGTCTGCCAGAAGCGGACATGATGCCGTCGGTCGGCGCTGATGCCCTCCGGCTTTTCGAAGGCGAGATCCTGGGCACGGCCATCGAACAGCAGCCTGCTGACCGGCGCATCGGGATAGGGGTGGTCGAACAGCACGCTTTCACCGATCTCGATCGCGGTCTTCAGGGTGACGGCGTCGGCGGTGTCCCAGCCGGCAACGGCAAAGGCGTGGACCACCTCCTTCTGCGTGCCGACAAGGCCGACATTGATCGGGTCGCCCGGAATGCCTTGCGGCGTGTGCGTCAGCATCTCGAAGCGATGCGTGCGAAAACCTCGATCGCGGAACGTCCAGAATTCCGGTGCGGCGAAATAGGCGAGCGCCAGATACGCGGCCAACAAGGTCGCCGCCCAGATCATAATGCGTCGCCGAACGCTTCGTTGACCCATGAATGCCGCTCAAATGTTCCGGCATCACATTAGGCGTTGTCATGGCATTCAGGCAAAGGATACCCGGCACCGATCTAACGGCAGGCGCGATAACCGTTCTTGCGGTTCTTGATGTCGAAATGAAAATGGTTGCGGTGGTCGTAATTGTAGCCGGGGCCGAGCACGGTGGTGAAGTACTGGCAGCCGTCGGCGCGCACATTGTTGAGGAAGCCACGGGTGCGGAAGGCGAACAGGCCGGGCTTGCGCACATCGATGTCGTCGCCATTGTTGAGCTCGATGCTCATGACGTCGAGCGCATTGCCCTTGCCGTGTTCGGACAGGACGCCTTCGCCGGCAATCCGGCGGCAGGAATAGCTGGAGCCCTGGTGTATGGTCCTGACGCCGGAGAAATAACGCCAGCGGGCGGAGGGAACGAGTTCGTTCTTCGTCCAGCCGGCAAAGGTAGCTGCCATGTCGCAGGTCAGGGTTGCGGCGGGTTTCATCTGGATGTTGCCGATGGCCGAGACCTTGACCGGATAATCGATGCCGCACTGGCCTTCATGGATCGGCGCCAGGTCGGTGTAGGCGACATCGAGGCGCTTCAATTGCTGACGGCAGTCGGTTTCGCTGGCCGGCATCTGCTCGACGGGCGACATCGGCTCGTCCATGCGCGGATAAGCGGCCTGCGTCATGTACGGATTGGAAGGGACAAGCTTCTGCATGCCGGCATATTGCGGCACGGCAGCCGTCTGCGCGCCGACGTCGACGGCCGGCTGCAGCGACAGCACACTGCCGGTGTTGCAGGCGGAAAGCGCCGCCAGCGCCAGACCGGCGGTCAGCATTGCTGCATATTTTGACTGGCGCGCGGTGGCGAAAAACACGGCCCGAAATTTGCCGGCCATTGGCGGAATCCCGTTGATGGATATCCGGCATTTTAACGATCAAGGGTAAAGGAAAACTCAGCGTCCGCGTTCATGCCTGCGGCCGAATTGCGGCACGCGGCCTGGATCAGCCCTGATCACTGGCAGAACGTTCCGCCATGACGGCGCGGTTCGAGATCGAGATGGAAATGCAGGGAATGATCGGCGTCGGCGCCTGGGCCGAGCAC
>NZ_RZPL01000237.1:0-7321 GCF_004022805.1 Mesorhizobium sp. M7A.F.Ca.CA.002.04.1.1
ACCCACAAGCCATCGAATCTGTCGTCATGCCGGAGCCTTTTGGCCGGCAAAGCTTTGATAGCGCTGAAAAGGCCGTCAAGGCACTGCAGGCGCTTTACGATCGCAACACCAGGTTCCTGCGCGACTCCTTCGCAGAATTGGCGGCAGCAGGCGGTGATAATGGCAAGCGCTACCGGGCCTTCTATCCGGAGATCGGCGTCACCACCAACTCATTCACCCAGATCGACTCGCGCCAGGCCTATGGGCATATGCCGACGCCTGGGCATTTTTCCACCACCATCACCCAGCCGGGCCTGTTCGAAAGCTACCTCGTCGAGCAGTTGCGCCTGATCATGCGCAATCATGGGGTTGCGGTCACGGTGTCGGAATCGACCACACCCATCCCGCTGCATTTCGCCTTCCTTGAAGGCACCCATGTCGACGGCGCGACGGCAGAGCGCATCAAGCGGCCGATCCGCGACCTGTTCGACGTGCCCGATCTCGACGGCACCGACGACCAGATCGCCAACGGCACCTTCGAAGTCGCCTTCGGCGAGCCGAGGCCTCTGGCGCCCTTCACGGCGCAGCGCATCGACTATTCGCTGCACCGGCTGTCGCACTATACGGCAACCACGCCGCAGCATTTCCAGAACTTCGTGCTGTTCACCAACTATCAGTTCTACATCGACGAATTCGTCGCCCGCGCCCGCGACCTGATGGCCAATGGCGGCGGCGGATACACGGAGTTCGTCGAGCCGGGAAATGTCATCACCAAGGGCGGGCAGAGCGCGCCCAGCGAAGGCGTTGCACCGCCGCGCCTGCCGCAGATGCCGGCCTATCACCTGAAGAAATCGGGACATGGCGGCATCACCATGGTCAATATCGGCGTCGGGCCTTCCAACGCCAAGACCATCACCGACCATATTGCGGTGCTGAGGCCGCATGCCTGGGTGATGCTCGGTCACTGCGCCGGCCTGCGCAACACCCAGGCGCTTGGCGACTATGTGCTGGCGCATGCCTATGTGCGCGAGGACCACGTGCTGGACGACGATCTTCCGGTCTGGGTGCCGATCCCGCCGCTGGCCGAGATCCAGGTGGCGTTGCAGGAAGCCGTCGCCGAAGTCACCGGCCTTTCCGGCTACGACCTGAAGCGCATCATGCGCACCGGCACCGTTGCCACCATCGACAATCGCAACTGGGAACTGCGCGACCAGCGTGGGCCGGTACAGCGTCTGTCGCAATCTCGCGCCATCGCACTCGACATGGAATCGGCGACCATCGCCGCCAATGGCTTCCGCTTCCGTGTTCCCTACGGCACGCTGCTGTGCGTTTCGGACAAACCGCTGCATGGCGAGTTGAAGCTGCCCGGCATGGCGACCGAATTCTACAAGCGCCAGGTGGCGCAGCACCTGACCATCGGCATCAGGGCTATGGAGAAGCTCGCGGAAATGCCGATGGAGCGGTTGCATTCGCGCAAGCTCAGAAGTTTTTCGGAAACGGCGTTCCAGTAGGCCGGTTCCACGCATCGCATGGGCATTTCGTCATCTTGATTGAGCCGCATTACTGCCGATAAGCAGGCGGCATGGAGAGAGCGGGCTTCGGGACATTGCTGATTTCGGTTGCATTCCTGGCAATGCTGGCCTGTTCGATCGCGCTGGTGGCCGGGTTTTTCGGAACGCTGCATCCCGCCTTCGATTCCTTCTCGCATTTCCGCGTCCATCTTGCCGTGCTGATGGCGCTTTGCGCGTTGCCGCTGCTGGCCACGACATTTCGACTGCAAGCGGCCGTGGCACTGCTTTTTGCCGTGGCGGCCTTCGCCACCACTTCCGGCTCGCTGTCCTTCTCCCGCTTGTGGCCGGTTCAGGCCGCCTATGAAGCCAAGAACGAAGACCGCGCGATCTACAAGCTGCTGCAGATGAACCTGCGCTACGACAATCCAACCCCGAAGAAGGTGCTGTCGCTGATCGGCCGGACCAATCCCGACGTGATCACCCTGGACGAGGTGTCGGCGATGTGGGCGACCGAGCTTGGCTATATCAGCAGCGCATATCCATACCGGATCCTCTGTCCTTACCCTAACAAGATATTCGGCGTCGCGCTGCTCTCGCGGCGGCCCTTTGCCGCCGGCACCGAGGCGCGTTGCGAAAGGCGTGGTGCCATGGCGACAGCGACCGTCGACTTCGGCGGCATCGACGTCGATGTCGCCGCGATCCATCTCAGCTGGCCCTGGCCACGCGAGCAGTACTGGCAGATCGGCGAGTTGACGGAGCCGCTTTCCGCGCTCGGCGAGACGGCCATCATGGCGGGCGACTGCAATGCCGCCCCATGGAGTGCCGCCGTGCGGCGGGTCGCGGCGCTTGGCGGGCTGACCGTCATGCCTTCCGCCGGCCCGACCTGGATCCACATCAGGCTGCCGGATTTCCTGCGGCGCTTCGCCGGCCTGCCGATCGACCAGGTTTTCAGCAAGGGCGGCGTGACTATCCATTCGGCGACACGGCTGGAAGACACCGGCTCGGATCACCTCCCGGTCATGGTGGAGTTCTCGCTCAGGCTGAACCAGCAAAAGCCGCTCGACGAACATGAAACCGCGACCGCGGCCATTGTCCAGGCCGGCAAGACGCCAGGCTGAAGGATCAGGGCCTGACCAAAGCGATGACGAGATGCTGGACATGGCCGCCGTCGCGATGCTCGCGCGCATCGAAAGCGAGCTGCTTGGCCTCATATGCGGCATTGGTGGCCTTGATGCGTCGCTGTGCCTCGCGACGTGTCTTGTAGCAGGACCGGTCGTCGGCAATCCTGAGGCCGGAGATGGATCGTTCCGTGGCCCGCATCATCTCCCTGGCGATGCGGCCATGGGTTTCCTCATGGGCGCGGACGCCGGCGAAGAACCGCGTCCAGCGCTTCCGGAGCGTCGGGGTGGTGGCCGAGGCGACACGCGGAAATGTGTAGAAGAGATTGAGCGTGCCGTTGGCACGCCGCAAGCGGCAGACGCCATTGTCCTGGCTGGTGTCGAGGTCCCAATCCACAGCGTAGCCGGTCAGCGCGATGGCATGCGTCATGAAGCCGTGCTTCGGCCCCTTGCGGTCCATAGCTTGGACTAGCGCCAGCCCCGTGTTCCCGGTGATGTCGTAGGTCCGCGTCTTGACCACCACCCTGGTGCCGGCCGAGGCCGCCGAAGCCAGACCGAACAGCGCACCGATCGCCACTAGGCATGCCAGAACCGTCAGGCGCATGGCCATCTCCTTATCGTCAAGGAATGGAACCATAAGCGCGCGGCAGTTTCAACAGTTCTAATGTTCCACATGCCACGGGAGACCCCGAGCCATCGTCGGGACCTTTGCACGCTGCGGCCGGCGCGGGCCTACATGCCCTGATAGACCGGGCCTTCTCCGCCTTGCGGCGGCACCCAGTTGATGTTCTGGTTCGGGTCCTTGATGTCGCATGTCTTGCAGTGGACGCAGTTCTGCGCGTTGATGACGAAGCGCACATCCTTGGCCGTGGGATCGGCGGCGGCGTTGCCGTCCTTATCGACCCACTCGTAAACGCCGGCCGGACAATAGCGCGTCGAGGGGCCCGCAAAGACATCGTGCTCGGAACGCTTCTGCAGCTCCATGTCGCCGACAAGCAGGTGGACCGGCTCGTTTTCCTCGTGATTGGTGTTGGACAGGAACACCGAGGACAGCCTGTCGAAGGTCAGCACGCCATCGGGCTTCGGATAGGCGATCTTCTTGTGCCGGGCGGCAGGCTCGAGCGTTGCGTAGTCGGCCTTGCCATGCTTCAGCGTGCCGAAGGGCGAGACACCGAACAGCGTGTTCAGCCACATGTCGAGGCCGCCAAGGCCGACACCGACGATGGTGCCGAAGCGCGACCACAGCGGCTTGACGTTGCGCACCTTCTTCAGATCCTTGCCGATGTCGGTCGCGCGCCAGGCTTCCTCGTAGGACGCGAGTTCGTCGTTGGCGCGCCCGGCGCCGATCGCCTCGGCGACATGCTCGGCCGCCAGCATGCCGGACAGCACGGCATTGTGCGAACCCTTGATGCGCGGCACGTTGACGAAGCCCGCGGCACAGCCCATCAGCGCACCGCCGGGGAAGGACAATTTCGGCACCGACTGCCAGCCGCCCTCGGTGATGGCGCGCGCGCCATAGCCCAGCCGCTTGCCGCCTTCGAACGTAGCCGCGATCGCCGGATGGGTCTTGAAGCGCTGGAATTCCTCGAACGGCGACAGCCAGGGATTCTTGTAATTGAGGTGGAGGACGAAGCCGACCGCCACCTGGTTGTCCTCGAGATGGTAGAGGAACGAGCCGCCGCCGGTCTTCAAGTCAAGCGGCCAGCCGAAGGAATGCTGGACCAGCCCCGGCCGGTGGTTCTCCGGCTTGACCTGCCAGAGTTCCTTCAGGCCGATGCCGTATTTGCCCGGTTCGCGGCCATCGGAAAGCTTGTATCTGGCGATCAGTTGCTTGGCGAGCGAGCCGCGAGCGCCCTCCCCGATCAGCACATATTTGCCCATCAGCGCCATGCCGGGTGCGAAACCCGGGCCGTGCGTTCCGTCCTTCTCGACGCCCATGTCGCCGGTAACGACACCGGTGACGGCGCCTTGCTCATTGTAGAGCAGGCCGGCAGCGGCAAAGCCCGGATAGATCTCGACGCCGAGCGCTTCGGCCTTGGTCGCCAGCCAGCGGCAGACATTGCCCAGCGAAACGATGTAGTTGCCGTGATTGTTCATCAGCGGCGGCATGAAAATGTTGGGCAGACGGAACGAGCCGGCAGGACCAAGGACCAGGAAATGATCCGCGGTGACCGGCGTCTTGAAGGGATGGCCGTCCTCGTCGCGCCAGCCCGGCAAGAGCCGGTCGATGCCGATCGGATCGACGACGGCGCCGGAGAGAATATGGGCGCCGACCTCACCGCCCTTCTCCAGGACGACGACCGAAAGCTCGGGATTGACCTGCTTGAGGCGGATGGCGGCGGCGAGGCCCGCCGGACCGGCACCGACGATAACCACGTCGAATTCCATGCTTTCGCGTTCGATGTCGCTCATCAACCCCTCCGCACTGGCTTATCCCATTCGGGTATCTTGCTGGCTCCCGCGCTGCATAGCGCATCAATTGACGACAGGAAACCGGCGCATACGTGACAATGCCGTTTTGGCCAAAAAGTCGCGCATTGCGAGGCTGGAAGACTGCTTTTCGCCTGGCATTGCCTGCGGGGCGCGCGTTTTTTAATTGTTCGACGGCTTGCTTATCGGCCATACTTCACGCCATGCGCTTTCCTGGGCCAGCCGGCTTTTCATCGACGCGCTTTCTTTTCCCGCCCGGCCGGATCCGCCGGGCGCTCCTTTTGGCCCTTCTGATGCTGGCGCCGCATCACGCTGCCGCCGACGAAGTGAAGGTCTGGGCGGCGGGCGCCTACTCCTTCTCCGACGAGCTTGGCGGCTTCCACATCACCGGCGCCTCGGGCATCGGCACGAAGGACGATCCGTTCGTCATCACCGAAGAGCTGACTTCGTCAACGCCGGTGACGCTGACGATCCGCACGACAAAGCCGATCCAGGCCTTCGGCAAGGCCGGCGAATTCGCCAACGGCATGATGTATATGCGCATCGAGGTGCTCAACAATAGCGGCCAGGCCTGGGTCGAATTCCAGTTCGAATTGCAGGAGATCCTGAACCAGCCGAGCGTGTTCGGCGACGGGCTTTCCTTCGACCAGCGCAACAAGACGCCGGACAACATCCGGTCGAGCAATTTCGCCGATTTCGATCGCGATTTCGAACCCTATGACCGGCTGCTGTTCAGGAATGGCAAGGTCGACCCGCTGAAAACCGCCAGCTTCGAATTCCTGATGACCGACTACACGCCCAGATGGACCTTCTACCTGGTGCAGGATCCGCGCATACCAACGGGCTGACACGATAGGAATTTTTTCTTGACTCGGTGAGCTCAGCTATGGTACATTTTTGCCTATGGTGCTGAGTTGCGCCAGTGACCCGCCGCACAGGCGGGTTTTTCGTTTGATGCTCCGTCAGCCAACGCGCCGGCGAGAGGCTCCGAAGGAACCCAAGCTGCCAGCCTTGCAAATTGCCGCCACGCGGACGAATGTGGAATCGATGACTGCCGCTTCCCCAACCAACAGACCTGATATCGCCGACCTGCTGGCGTTTTACGCCAGCGTGGGCGTCGACGAGGCGCTCGAAGAGCAGCCGGTGAACCGGTTCGCCGAGGTTGCGCCAAAGCCGATGGAGCGCGCGCCGATCGCAGCGCCTTCGGGTGGCACCGCCGCACCGCTGCGCTCGACGACCGTGTCCCGCGGCGAAGCCGGGGACAGAGCAAATGCACCACCCGTCGCGCGGTCGCCGTCTGCGACGACTGCGGTTCCCGACGAAGCGCAGGCGGCACTTGCCCGCCAATTGGCGACCACAGCAACGACGCTGGACGAGCTTCGCCAGCATATGGCGGCGTTCGAGGGCTGCAATCTCAAGGCCACCGCCAAGAACCTGGTGTTTGCCGACGGCAACCCGGAAGCCGCCGTCATGCTGGTCGGCGAGGCGCCCGGCCGCGACGAGGACATCGAGGGCCTGCCCTTCGTCGGCCGCTCGGGCCGGCTGCTCGACCGCATGCTGGCCGCGATCGGGCTCGACCGCACTTCAGCCTATATCGCCAATGTCATTCCCTGGCGGCCGCCGGGCAATCGCACGCCGACGCCGCACGAAACCGAGATCTGCCGGCCGTTCATCGAACGGCAGATCGAGCTGGTCAATCCCAAGGTGCTGATCAACCTTGGCGGCCCGTCGGCCAAGACCTTGCTCAACACCTCGGAAGGCATATTGCGGCTGCGCGGCAATTGGCGCGTTCACACGACGGCATCCGGCATCGCCATCCCGGCCATGCCGACGCTGCATCCGGCCTATCTCCTGCGAACCCCGTCGCACAAGAAGCTGGCGTGGCGGGATTTCCTCGAAGTGAAGGCAAAGCTGCGAGCGCTCACCTAGCGATAACCTCGCAGGTAATTGAAATGCCGTCCTCACCAGCCTAACCATTCACTCATGACAACAGCCCAAACCTCCGCCGGCAGCCTTATTCGCGAATGGCGCACGCGCCGGCGCATGTCGCAGCTCGACCTCGCCATGGAGGCCGAAATCTCGCAGCGGCATCTGAGCTTCGTCGAAAGCGGCCGCGCCGCGCCCTCGCGCGACATGGTGCTGCATCTGGCCGAGCAATTGTCGATCCCGCTGAGGCAACGCAACCAGTTGCTGCTCGCCGCCGGCTTTGCCCCCAGTTTCGGCGAACGCTCGCTGACCGACACGACAATGGCGCCGGCGATGGCGGCGGTCGAAATCGTGCTC
>NZ_RZPL01000238.1:0-7303 GCF_004022805.1 Mesorhizobium sp. M7A.F.Ca.CA.002.04.1.1
GGCCGGCAGGTGGGGCAGGTGGGAACCGCCGGTGCCGACGGCCTCGGCGCTGAAACCCTTTTTCATATTGCCGAACTTGACGTCGCCGGTCTGCGCCATGAAGCCGTCTATGACGCGGTGGAAGGCGACGTTGTCATAGGCGCCTTGGCGCACCAGCTTCTTGATCTGCTCGACATGCTTTGGCGCCAGATCGGGCCGAAGCGCAATGGTGACGTCTCCGTCCTTCAGCGTGATGACCATGGTGTTTTCCGGGTCGGCGGCGAAGGCCGAGACCGATGCGGTCACAAGGCCGGCAAGCACAACGAGGAACGAGGCGAGCTTTTTCAGCTGCATATCTATCTCCGGAATCTTATTTCGCGAATTTGGCGGTGAGCGCACCGGCAACCGCCGCCGGCACGAAGGGGCGGATGTTGCCTCCCATAGAGGCAATCTGGCGGACAAGTGTGGCGGTAATGGTGCGCACGGACGGGCTGGCGGGCAGAAAAACCGTCTGCAACTCAGGTGCCATAGTCTCGTTCATGCCGGCCATCTGCATCTCATAGTCGAGGTCGGTGCCGTCGCGCAGGCCGCGGATCATGATCGAGGCGCCGTGCTTCCTGGCGGCGTCGATGACCAGCCCCTCGAAGGCGACGACCTTGATACGGGCACCATCGCTGCCGAATTCCGCCTTCGCCGCCGTCTCGATCAGCTTCACCCGCTCCTCGAAGGAAAACAGCGGCTGCTTGCCCGGATGGATGCCGATCGCCGCATAGACGATGTCGGCCACGGCCAGCGAAGCCTTCAGCACATCCAGATGGCCGTTGGTCAGCGGGTCGAAGGAGCCGGCATAGAGGGCGATGCGTTCGGTCATGGCAGGTGCTTCTAATGCATGATCCCAAAAAGTGGAAACCGGTTTTTGCGGACAAACGGTTTTTCGTTTGTCCTAGAGATCATGCTCAAATGAAAGCTAGAGCCTGTTCCGTCTTCCGTCCACCAAGATGGAACAGGCTCTAGCGAGCCTCTCTCGCAAAGGCAAATCCGATCGGGGCGCCGGCCGTGAACCTTTTCCGGCACATGAACGACAGATGAACACGCTGATCACGAAGCCTTCACGCAGCGTTCACTAGGTTGCACCTTAATAAGATGAAACCAAAATCCCATCTATCCGTTGTTAGGCGCAGGAGAACACGCACATGCTGATCTACATGCTCGCCACCGCAATGACCGTCGCCATGCTGATCGCCACCGTATTTGGGCTGCATCAGGAGGCACAACGCATCCGCGTCAAGGCAAACACCAAGCGCTTCGAAGGCTTCGGCCCGCGTAAGCCATATCGCCACTACTGATAAAGCCTGGACTTGCTGCCGCGCCGGCCAGCTGGCCGGCGTTGCCATGTCAAAACCTGGGTGCCGGACTTAGTCCGCACCCTCCGGACCGGCGTCAGACGCCGCAGCGGCATCGGCACCGCCCTCGACGGTTTCTTCGCTTTCTTCGTCCGCTTGCGGTTCAGAGATCCGCTCGACCGAAACCACCTTTTCGCCTTCAGCCGTGTTGAAGATGGTCACACCCTTGGTGGCGCGGCTGGCGAAACGAATGCCGTTGACCGGCACCCGGATGACGGTGCCGCCGTCCGACACCAGCATGATCTGGTCGTCATTGCCGACCGGGAAGGTCGCCACCAGCCTGCCAATCTCGGCCGCCTTCGACACGTCGGTGGCGCGGATGCCCTTGCCGCCGCGTCCGGTCAGCCGGAAATCATAGGACGACGAACGCTTGCCGTAGCCGAATTCGGTCACCGTCAGCACGTACTGTTCGTGCGCCTTGAGTTCTTCGTATCGGCTGTCGGAAAGCTCTGTCTCCTCGCCGATCTCCTCATTGGTCAGCGCGATCTCTTCCTCTTCTCCGGCCGTTTCCGTGGCAAGCCGCCGCTCCGCCGCCGCGCGCTTCAGGTAAGCGGCGCGTTCCGCCGGCGAAGCATCGACATGCTCGATCACCGACATCGAGATGATGCGGTCGGTCTCGGCCATGGTTATGCCTCGCACACCGACCGAATTGCGGCTCTGGAAGACGCGCACGTCGCCGACGGAGAAGCGTATGCACTGGCCGGAACTGGCGGTCAGCAGCACGTCGTCCTTGTCGGTGCAGGTTTCGACGCCGAGGATCTCGTCGCCTTCTTCCTCCAGCTTCATGGCGATCTTGCCGTTGCGGTTGACCTGGACGAAGTCGGATAGATCGTTGCGGCGCACGGTGCCGCGCGTGGTGGCGAACATCACGTAGAGTTCGCCCCAGCTGGCCTCGTCCTCGGGCAGTGGCATGATGGTGGTGATGCGCTCGCCCTGCTCCAGCGGCAGCATGTTGATCAGCGCCTTGCCGCGTGACTGCGGATTGCCGATCGGCAGCCGCCAGACCTTTTCCTTGTAGACGATGCCGCGCGAGGAGAAGAACAGCACCGGCGTATGGGTGTTGGCGACGAACAGCCGGGTGACGAAATCCTCTTCCTTGGTCGACATGCCGGAGCGGCCCTTGCCGCCGCGGCGCTGCGCCCGGTAGAGCGACAGAGGCACGCGCTTGATGTAGCCGGAATGGCTGACCGTCACGACCATGTCTTCGCGCTGGATCAGATCCTCGTCTTCCATGTCCGAACCGCCGTCGGTGAGTTCGGTGCGGCGCGGCGTGCCGAACTCGTCGCGCACGGCGGCAAGCTCGTCCTTGACGATCTGCTGGACGCGCGCGCGGGAAGACAAAATGTCCAGATAATCGATGATTTCGGCGCCGATCGTGTTCAACTCGTCGGCGATCTCGTCGCGGCCGAGCGCGGTCAGGCGCTGCAGGCGCAGCTCGAGGATGGCGCGCGCCTGCTCCTCGGACAGATTGTAGGTACCGTCCTCGTTGATCCGGTGGCGTGGGTCATCGATCAGGAGGATCAGAGATTCCACGTCGCCAGAGGGCCAGCGCCGCTCCATCAACTGCTCACGCGCCGTCTGCGGATCCGGCGCGGTGCGGATCAGCTTGATGACTTCGTCGATGTTGGCGACTGCGATAGCGAGACCGACCAGCACATGGGCGCGATCGCGCGCCTTGCGCAGCAGGAACTTCGTCCGCCTTGTGATCACCTCCTCGCGGAAGGCGACGAAAGCCTTCAGCATATCGGTCAGGTTCATCACTTCCGGCTTGCCGCCATTCAGCGCCACCATATTGGCGCCGAAAGAGGTCTGCAGCGGCGTGAAGCGGTAGAGCTGATTGAGGATGACGTCGGCAACGGCGTCGCGCTTCAGCTCGATGACGACCCGGTAGCCCTGGCGGTCGCTCTCGTCGCGGATATCGGAAATGCCCTCGATGCGCTTGTCGCGCACCAGTTCAGCCATCTTCTCGATCATCGACGACTTGTTCACCTGGTAGGGAACTTCGGTGATGATGATGGACTCGCGGTCGTTGCCGCGCTGTTCGATGTTGACGCGCCCGCGCATGACGATGGAGCCGCGGCCGGTCGAATAGGCGCTGTAGATGCCCGAACGGCCAAGCACGATGCCACCGGTCGGGAAATCCGGCCCCGGAATGATCTCCATAAGCGCCGGCAGGTCGATCGCCGGATTGTCGATGATGGCGATGGCGCCATTGCAGACTTCACCGAGATTGTGCGGCGGGATGTTGGTCGCCATGCCGACGGCGATGCCGCCCGAGCCATTGACCAGAAGGTTGGGAAAACGTGCCGGCAGAACCTTAGGTTCGCTGCCGGAAGCATCATACGTGTCCTGGAAATCGACGGTATCCTTGTCGATATCCTCCAGGAGCTCGTGCGCGACCTTGGTCAGCCGCGCTTCCGTGTAGCGCATCGCCGCAGGCGGATCGCCGTCGATGGAGCCGAAATTGCCCTGCCCGTCGATCAACGGAACGCGCAACGACCAGTCCTGCGCCATGCGCACCAAGGCGTCATAGATGGAAGCATCGCCATGCGGATGGTATTTACCCATCACGTCGGCGACAGGACGCGCCGACTTCACATATTTGCGGTTCCAATGGTAGCCGCTCTCATGGGCGGCGAAGAGAATGCGGCGATGCACCGGCTTCAGGCCGTCGCGCACGTCCGGCAGCGCACGGCTGACGATCACGCTCATGGCGTAATCGAGATAGGAGCGCTGCATCTCCTCGACGATGGATATCGGCTCGATGCCGGTGGGGCCGCCGTCGGCGCCGCGCGGTGTCTTCTGGTCGGTCAAATCGGATCACAATCTAATCAGGAATCACTTGGTGCTTATATAGGAAGCAAGCCCGAAACTCCAACCTTCACGGCACTTTTCCAGTGTCATTTTTGATGGTAATTTCAAATGGATACCGATGATTGCGACGATATGGCCAAGGCGGTTTTCACCGCCCTGACGCAAAAGCCTGCGTGTCTGCCTTTGCGGTGCACCGGGCCGATTCACCAAGCAGAAACGACCTATGCGCCACGGCGGCTGCGATACTGGCTTGGCGTCTGCCCCATGATCCGCCGAAAACGACGATTGAAGGTCGACAGATCGCTGAAGCCAGCGCCGAAAGCGATCGCGGAAACCGTATCGTCCGACATGCGTAGCCGCACCGCGGCCCTGTGCAATCGCGTCCTGAGCAGGAATTGGTAGGGGGTCATGCCCGCCACCTGCCGGAAGATGCGCAGGAAATGATACGGACTGGTCGCCGTCCCATCGGCAAGCGCTGAAAGGGAAACCGGCCCGTCTGCATCGAGTTCGATGCGCCGCACAGCTTCGGCAACCCGTTTTTGATCGCGGCGGCTCGGCGCGCGCCTGACATGCGTAGCGCCGGAGGCTGTAGCCACGGCAGCACCGGCCATGCGCAGGGAAAGTTCCTCGAACGCGTCGATGTCGGCCATCTCGCGAGCGGTTTCCGCCTCGGCCAGGAGTGGCGCCAGGACCGGCAAAGGCGGCAGGAGCGCCGCCTCGAAGGCCAGCTTCCTGGCGCCCGGCACGCCAGCCGCGATCCGTTCCATGTAGGACGGCCGGAAATGGAACGAGAGGCAACGGTCGCCGCTGCCATGCTCGTGCCCGCATTCGTAACATGTGCCGGGATTGCCGAGCAGGAGCGCGCCGGGCGCCAGCATCGCCGTGCCTTGCTGGGCACGGTAGCGAAACGTGCCGCTGGTGACCGCGGCGACACAGAAATCCTGATGCGCTTCCTCGAACGGCCGGTCGCCGGCGCTAGCCGTGCAGATCACATCCGCCACATGCCAGCCGGGTCCGGATGCGAGCGTATGCGTGGTCGCTGTCATGACCGGAATATAGCAATTTTTCCCAAGCCCAGAACCTCGTAACCGCCTATTCCCTCCCAATCTCCTGACAAGAAGAGGCCACAACCATGTTCGATCAATCTTCGTTTGCCGATGCCCTGCATAGCCCCGGACCGATCGAAGGCCTTGCCGAAAAACTGAGCCTTTACGGCCGCTTCGTCGGCGCCTGGACTTTCGACGCCTCGCGCCACCTCGAGGACGGAACGGTGCTGACAGGGCGTGGCGAGGTGCATTTCGGCTGGGTGCTGGAAGGCCGGGCGATCCAGGACGTCTGGATCCTGCCCGCGCGGGACACTGGTTCCCAGCCTTCGCTCGGCAAATGGACTTTTTATGGCACGACGCTGCGCGTCTATGATCCCGGCGCGGATGCCTGGCACATCTTCTGGAGCGACCCGCCCAACCAGTATTTCAGCCGCCAGCTCGGCCGCGCCGAGGGTGACACGATCGTGCAAGTGGGCGCCGACGGCACCGGTAGCTCCGTACGCTGGGGCTTTTCACGCATCACCGAAAACGCCTTCCGATGGCTGGGCGAGCGCTCGCACGACAATGGCGCGACATGGCGGCTGGAGGTCGAGTTCCTGGCGCGCCGAGCGGTTTGATCGCCGAAGAATGCAGCAGCCCGGAATAAAAGCGTCGCGACCCTTTGCGCCCTCCGCTGTCTCGCCGGCATCAACCACTTTCTCACGAACAGTTCCCACCGAACGGGCTTTGCTCTACCAATTATCCTGGTACGGGCACGGCCCGGCGGGAGGGTCAGAGATGCCGAGTTTCGACAGCCTGTTCAACGCGTTCGTCACCATTCTCGTGACCATCGATCCGCCCGGCCTGGCGCCGCTGTTCCTCGCCGTGACGCGCGGCATGAACCGCGAGGAGCGCCAGCAGGTTTCCGTCCGCGCCTCGATCATCGGTTTCCTGGTGATGGCGCTGTTTGCGGTTGCAGGCGCCTCGATCCTGTCGGTGTTCGGCATCACGCTGCCGGCTTTCCGCGTCGCCGGCGGTTTCCTGCTGTTCTTCATCGCCTTCGAAATGGTGTTCGAGCGCCGGCAGGACCGCAAGGAGAAGATCGGCGACGTCGCCATCACCAAGGACATGATCCACAACATCGCCGCCTTCCCGCTGGCAATCCCGCTGATCGCGGGTCCCGGCGCCATTTCGGCAACTGTGCTGCTCTCAGGTTCCTTTCAAGGCTTTGCGGCGCAGGCGGCGCTGGTCGGCATCATCTTCGTCTGCCTTGCCATCACCTATCTGGTGTTCGTGCTGTCGGAACGCATAGACCGCATCCTCGGCCAGACCGGCCGCTCGATCCTGACCCGCCTGCTCGGCGTCATCCTGGCAGCACTGGCCGTGCAATTCGTCGCCGACGGCATCAAGGCGCTGATAGCGGGCTGACAGGCTGACGCGGCGAGAATCTCAAAGCCGGCTCTATCTCGCCGTCGTGTCGATGACCTCGAAATCGTGGGTAATCGTGGCGGTCTTGGCAAGCATCGCGGAGGCCGAGCAATATTTTTCGATCGAAAGGTCGATCGCGCGTTTCACCTTGTCGCTGGAGAGTTGCCTGCCCTTGACGACGAAATGCATATGAATGCGGGTGAACACTCTGGGTTCGGTTTCCGCCCGGTCGGCTTCGAGCTCGACAACGCAGTCCTCGACCGCGTCGCGCCCCTTTTCGAGGATGTGCACGACATCATAGGCCGAACAGCCGCCGGTGCCGATCAGCACCAGCTCCATCGGGCTCGGTCCCGGCGTCCTGCCTTCCGGTCCGGGCGCGGTTCCCAGCACCAGTTTGTGGCCGCTACCGGACTCGCCGACGAAGGTGCGTTCCTCGACCCATTTTACGCGTGCTTTCATCGAACTCGTCCTTCGCCATATTTCGTTGATCGCCATGTCGGCGTTCAGTTCGACAATGCAAAACCCCGAAAGTCCATGATGGACTCTCGGGGCGCAATGTTTGACTTAAGCCAAAAACAACATCTGCTGTTGCGATCAGAACGGGATTTCGTCGTCCAGTTCGCGCGACGAACCGCCACCGCCGCCGCTCTTGGC
>NZ_RZPL01000239.1:0-7295 GCF_004022805.1 Mesorhizobium sp. M7A.F.Ca.CA.002.04.1.1
TCCATATAGTGGGTGGAGACCAGCACGGTCAGCCCGCCGCTGGCGAGGCGATGGATCTCGTCCCAGAACTCGCGCCTCGCCTTCGGGTCGACACCGGCCGTAGGCTCGTCGAGCAGCAGCAATTTCGGCTTGTGCATGATGCAGGCGGCCAGCGCCAGCCGCTGCTTCCAGCCGCCCGACAAGGTGCCGGCCAGCTGGTTGCGGCGCGACGTCAGGCCGAGGTCCTCCAACGTGCTCGCGACATGCCCCTCGACCGGCTTCAGCCGGTAGAGCCGCGCCACGAATTCGAGATTCTCGCCGATCGTCAGATCCTCGTAGAACGAGAATTTCTGCGTCATGTAGCCGACTTCGCGCTTGATGCGCAGGCTGTCGGTGCGGATGTTGAAACCGAGCACCGTGCCTTCGCCCTCGTCCGGCGTCAGCAGGCCGCACATGATGCGGATGGTGGTCGTCTTGCCCGAACCGTTGGGGCCGAGAAAGCCGACGATCTCGCCCTCGGCAACCGACATCGTCACATGGTCGACGACGGTCTTGTCGCCAAAGCGCTTGACCAGGCCGTGTACGTCGATGGCGTTCATCTTGCGCTGTCCGCCAGATCGACATCGACGATCTGGCCGGGCTGCAGCGGGCCGGCATCGCCCTCCGGCCGCGCCTCGACGAGGTAGACCAGCTTCTGCCGGTTCTCGAGCGAATAGATCACCGGCGGGGTGAACTCGGGATCCGGCGAGACGTAGCTGACGCGCGCCTTAACATCCGGGCCGCAGCCGTCGCAATGGACGCCGAGCAAGGTGCCGACCTTGACCGAGGAGAAGGCGCTCTCCGGGATATAGACGCTGAGCTTGACCGCGCCGTCGGGCAGGATCGAAATCACAGGCGCGGTCGGACCTGATGTATCGCCCGGATTGCGGATGACGTCGTTGACGCGGCCGGGCGAAGGGGCGGCCAGCACCCGTTTCGACAGCCGCCACTGCGCCTGCTCCAACGCGGCCTGCGCCTGCTTGACCTGATTGTCGGCGGCCTTGATCGTCTCGGGGCGCGCCGGCAGGCCGCCGACGGCGAGATTGGATTTGGCCTGGCCGACCTGCGCATTGGCCGTTTCGAGCGTGGCCGACGCGGTGTCGAAATCCGCTTGCGTGCCGGCGCCGCGCTTGAACAGATCGGCGGCGCGGTCGTATTTGCGCTTGGCGTCGGCGGCCTGGGCGCTGGCCATATCGACCTCGGCCTTCAGCACGGCGATCTCTTCCGGCCGCTTGCCGATCTGCAGGTCGGCCAATTGCGCCTGCGCCTGGGCAAGGCCGGCCTGCGCCTGCGCGACAGCGATTTTTGCGTCGGCACTTTCCAGCGTCACCACGGTCGTGCCAGGCACCACACGGTCGCCGCGCTTCACCGTGACGGTCTCTACCTGCGCCACCTCGATCGGCGCCAGCAGCACGTAGTCGCCTTCGACATAGCCGACGGCCAGCGGTGCTGCCGGGGCACAGGCCGAGAAGAGCTGCGCGGCGAGCGGCAGCGAACACAGAAAGCTCATGGTCTTTGCCCCTTTGTCTTTGCCCCTTTTCTGGCGGCCAGTATGGCCTTGAGATTGCCCGATGTGACCGCCACCACCTTGGCGGCCTCCGCGGCGCCGATATCGGGCCAGCCCATGCGGCGCATCACCGCCTCACGGCCGATGCGGAAATAGATGACCTGGCCGATCAGCGTGAACACGGTGAGCCTTGTGGCCTCGCTTTCGGCGGGCTCGCCAGTTGCCTGTTCCCACAGCTGGCACAGCCGGCGATGGCTCGGCTCGAAGACACCGTCATAGATACGATCGAGGGCTGCCGTTGGATGGGAAAGTTCGCGCAGGATGAACTGCACGATCTCACCGGCCTGCGGACTGGCCACGACAAAGCCGACCATTCGCTCCAGCGCCGCGAAGAGCTGCGCCTGCGCTGCCTCCGGACCGACCGGCGCGGGCGCCTGCGCATTGCCGAGCGCCGGGCCGGCGACCGTCTGGATGGTCTCGACGATAAAGTCGGCGGCGGCCGTGCGAAGACCCTCCTTGCCGCCGAAATGATAGGCGATCGAGCCGATATTGGCTCGCGCCTCGGCGGCGATCTCGCGCGTCGAGGTGCCGTCGAAGCCCTGCCGTCCGAACAGCTTCAGTGCCGCCTGGACAAGCGCCGCGCGCGTCATCTCGGCGGGCTCGCGACGAAGAACTTTGGGCTCAGGTAGTTTGATCATAAGTGCACTTTAATCAATCGATTGATTAACGTCAACTTCTGTTCGTCATTGTCTTGCCATCGACGGCGGCAAACGCTTTAGTGCGCGGCCATGGGCAAGGAAGTCGAACGAAAATTCCTGGTCACCAGCACCGCATGGCGGGAGTTGGCCGAGGCCAATATCCGCATTCTCCAGTTCTATCTCGCTGCCGGCCCCGGGCGCACAGTGCGCATCCGCATCAGCGACGGCACTTCCGCCAAGCTGACGCTCAAATTCGGCAGCAAAGCGCGCGAGCGCGACGAATTCGAATACCCGATCCCGCTGTCGGAGGCGGTGGAGATGCTGGACTTCGCCATCGGACGTGTCATCGAGAAGACACGTCACCATGTTAGGCACCGTGGCTATCTCTATGAAGTCGATGTCTTTGGCGGACCGCTTGCGGGACTTGTGGTCGCCGAACTTGAGACGCCGGAGGACGTGCCGGACGAAATGCTGCCCGACTGGCTCGGCCGTGAAGTCACCGGCGAGCAGAAATTCTACAACGCGTCGCTCGCCCTTGGTGGGATTCCGGAGATCGCCGCATGAGCTTTCGCATCGATCCGCGCCTGCCGCTGACCGGCGAGGTCAGGAGAATCCTTGCCGAGGAGATCGGCAAGGCGCTGCATCATCTTGACGCCGCACGGAGCCGGCCGGAACAGGCGCTGCACAAATGCCGCAAGCGGCTGAAGAGCGCTCGCGCCTTGCTGCGGCTTGTTCGTTCCGGTGACGAAACATTCTGTGAGACAGAAAACCAGTGCTACCGCAACGTGGCGGCCCTGCTTGCCGGCCCGCGCGAGGCGACAGCGCTGATCGAAACCATCGACCGCCTGGCGGCAAGCTTTCCCAAGGAGGGCGCCGACGATGGGCTGGGCGCGGTTCGCGACAGGCTGATCGCGCGCCAGCATGAATTGCACGAAGGTACAGGGCTCGAAGCGGCGATCGGCGCGGCGACCGCCGCCTGCGAGGAGGGCCTGCACCGCATCGGCACGCTGGCCTTGCCCGACCAGCCGGAACAGGCGGCCGACGTGCTTGCCGAAGGCGCCCGCGTCACGCTGCGCCGCGCCAGGAAGGCGCTCGACAAGGCCGGATCGCGGGGAGCGGCCGATGATTTCCACGATCTGCGCAAGGCGGCCAAGACCCACGGCATGCATCTGTCGCTGCTCGGCAGGCTGTGGCCGACACCGATCAAAGCAAGGCGCAACGCGGTCGACGAACTGGGCGAGCGGCTGGGCGACCTGCACGATGTGCTGGTGATGCGCGCCCTGCTCGAGGCCGACGACCAGCTGCTCGGGCCGCCCGAGGACACGAAACTTCTGGCCAAGCTTTTGAAGCGGTCGGAAAAGCAGCTGAAGAAGAGCTGCCTTGCCGAGGCGGCCGAGCTGTTCGGCGACAGTCCCAAACGCTCGACACGCAAACTGGCCCGCAAGGCGCGCGACGATCTGGCTGCGCCGCCGGAAGAGGCCGCGGCATCGTAGGATGACTTGGCGCTCTTCCTCTCGGTCCGGACGGGGGGAAGAAAGGCGTGCGCTAGCCCTCATTACCCGCCCATGCTAATCGCCATGGAGTATGACCGAGCCCGGCGACACGCTTCTGGATCGACTTGGCCGCTGGCTTGCCGGCCGGCTGCAGGAAGAATCGTCCGGCTACGAGCCCTACACCCCCTCCGATGCCGAAACGCTGCGTCGCACGCTTGAGCCCGGCGACATCCTGCTGATCGAGGGCAACCAGAAGATCTCGGCGGCGATCAAGTACCTGACCCAGTCGACCTGGTCGCATGCGGCCTTCTATATCGGCGATGCCTTGCCCGCGCCGGCGGACGGCTCGGAGCGGCCGCGCCTGATCGAGGTCACGATCGGCGAAGGCTGCGTCGCCGTTCCATTGTCGCGCTACCGCACCTACAACACCCGTATCTGCCGGGCGAGTGGGCTGGCGCCGGAGGATCGCGACAAGGTCGTCGCCTTCATGATCGGCAAGCTCGGCCTGAAATACGACCTCAAGAACATTTTCGACATGCTGCGTTTTTTCTTCCCGACACCGCCGGTGCCGGTGCGCTGGCGCCGCCGCATGCTGGCCTTCGGTTCCGGCGATCCGACACGGGCGATCTGCTCGACGCTGATTGCCGAGGCCTATGGCCAGATCCGCTATCCGATCCTGCCCGAGATCACCCGTGCGCCCGGCCGCGCCTCGGCGCAGTCGAACTATTCGCGCAAGGAAATCCTGCACATCCGCCACCATTCGCTCTACACGCCGCGCGATTTCGACCTGTCGCCCTATTTCCGCATCGTCAAGCCGACGCTGGAATATGGTTTCGACTACCGGGCGGTGACCTGGGACGACAAGCTTGCCGATCCCGGGGCCAAGGCCGCCGAATAAACGCGATCAAATGAGTCCAGCCGCTGCACAGGACCGCTGGCCGGCAGCCGGGCGTCAGTGCTTGCAAGCCGCGGCCCGCACGTCCGAGGGTGTGGCGTCATAACGGCGACGGAACGCCCGGTTGAAATAGGAAAGGTCGTTGAAGCCGGCCTCGTAGGCGATCGCGGTGATGCTGCGTCCGGCATGGCGCGGATCGCCGAGCATGCGATGGGCGCGCGCCAGCCGTTGGGTCATCATGAAATCAATCAAGGATGTGCCATCGCTCTCGAACAGCTTGCGGACGTAGCGGGCCGACAGTCCGTGGCGGGCGGCGACGTCTTGCGCCGACAGGTCGACATGGCCACCATGCGCGACGATATCGGCCTTGATGGCGCGCAAGCGGGCAACGCTGACGCCGCGGCCGCGTGCGATCTGGGCCGCATCCCTGGTCGCGCCCATGGCGAGTGCGGCAAGGTCGAAAACATGTGCCGCCGCAAGGTGGCAGGCCTCCGCAGTCAACTCGTCTCCGACCTCCTGGATCGAGCTGATATAGTCGAGCAACAGCCGCATCGCCCCGCTTTGGGTCGGCAAGGGCCGCATAAGAACCGCGGCCGGATCGCCGATCAGAGGCGAAAGCTGCTTGCGCGAAAAACTCAGATTGACGAAGCGAAACCCGCCGGCGCCGATCAGGTTGAGGCCAACCTCTTCACCGCTCATCATCAGCGCCTGGCCGTTGCCGACCGCCTCCTCGCGGCCGCGATGCTTCATCACACTGCCCCCGTCGAGGGCCGCCAGAAGAACGAAGTCGTCATTGTCGATCAGCGACGACGTACGATGCACCCGGAATTCCGATGAGCTGCCGGTGGCGATGCCGAGGCCTGGCAACGCGCGCACCCGCATGTCGATCTGCGCCGGCGCCAGCGGATCGAGGTCCACCCTCAGAACCGTGCGGCCGTAAACCTCACGCGTGATCTCGACGCGATCCCGCTCCGGAAACATCTCCGTCGCCAGCCTGAATGAGGCTGACGTCCCCATCGTCGCAGTCATCGACACCCCCCATGCCCAAGAGCGCGGTCATATGCGCCGGAGCCTGCAAAACGTCAATCCCGGGCCGTTTTGGCCGCTTTCAGTGCCGTTCTGTCCAAGCTGCCCCCCTTTTATGCCCCTAGTTTGCGGCGCGATTCCGGAACCGGAACCGCATTGGCGGCAATCCAAAGGGGGGCACGATGTTTCATTTGCAACTGTTCAAGACGCTGTCGGCACTGGCTGCGGCAGGGTTCAATCCGCGCATCTATCTGCTGTCGATCGCCTTGGGCAACGCAGTGACCGATCATCGCGAGGCCAAGCTGCCGCCGCGCGCTGCCCGATGATGAGCAGCACCATGAAAAAGAGCATTTTCCTGGCCCTGACCATTGCCCTTGCGGGCTGCCAAACGGGCCAGGTCGACGACAGGCCGGCATCGATCGCGAGCGCGGCCGGCAGCAAGAAGGCCCGGAACGAACCGACGACGGAAACGGCATGCGCCGATGCGGCCAAGAAGGCGGCGAAGGCGCAGACCAATGCGGCTCTGCTCGGCGGTGTGCTGTCGATGGCGGGGGGTCTTGGCGGTCTGGCTGGCAATGGTGGGGTCATTGCCGGCCAGGCCGCCTCGATCGGCGGCTCGGTTCTGCAGTCCCAGGCAACGAGCAGTGCCCGGGCCGGCATTGCGGAGGATTGTTATGGCTGAGCGGCGTTTCGTAGCCATGCGCCGGCTGGCCGGCGCGCTCGCACTTGCCGGCATGATCTTCGACAGCCCGCCTGCCTTGGCGCTGACAGCGCGGGATGCGTCGGCGGTCGTCGGCCTGATCGAGGCCTTGCAGCCCGAATTCGGTCAGTTCGCCTATGACGAGGAGATCGCCGCCGACTGGTACGAGCGCGATGCCGCGGACAAGGGCTTGATCGGCAGCGCCGGTTTCACCGCCGACAGCTGGAAGGTCGCGCTTGGAGAGACCATGCGCGGGTTCCTGGCGACGATGCCGGTCGCAGAACTCGATGCCATTTTCGCCAAGCTCAGAAATGCCATATCCGGCATGAGGGAGCTGACCGAGGCACAGAAGACGGAGACCATCGCCGCGATCGACGAAGAGGACGAAGGCTTGATGGCCTTGCGGGCCGAGGGTGACCCCTTCGCCGATGTCGTCAGGCCGCTGACGCCAAAAATCCGCAGCCTCATCCTCGGCCCGGCGATGGGGCAATAGGAGGTTGGGCAACAGGAAACGGGTGGCCGGAAAAGCAACTCCGGGCGGGAGCCTCGAGGCCGAACATCGCGATATTTTTCCAGCCACGGCACGTGCCGGGCGAGGCAGCCCGATCGCGATGCTGATCTGCCTGCTGGCCTCCGGCTGCAGCCAGACGGCCGCCAGCCCGCCGATCACGCCAGACCAGCATGCGCAATTGGCGGAGTTGGCGGCCGGCCCGGACTCGCCGGCAGGTCTTGGCGAGGCCCTGGCTGCAGTCGAGGCGACCAGGAAAATGCAGGACTGCCGGGCGCGTATGAACGAGACGGTCGGGCAGATGAAGACGATGGGCGCCGTCAATGGCGCGGTCGGCGTCGCCGGTCGCATGGCGGGTCCGGGGGGCAAGACAGCGGCAAAAATGGTGGCGGTCGGCACTGCCAGGGTCGTGCGCGGTAAGCTCAGCCACCAGATGCAATCGTGCTGAGA
>NZ_RZPL01000023.1:0-17957 GCF_004022805.1 Mesorhizobium sp. M7A.F.Ca.CA.002.04.1.1
GGCGGTCGACGCCGGTCGTGAGGCGTTCAGTTCGGGAATGCTCGAACCGCGCGACGTCGCCGTGCCATCGACACCGATGGTCGGCAGGGCCGTTTTTTCATGAAGCTCGATCCCTTCTACCTGATCGTCGACAGCGCCGCCTGGATCGAAAGGTTGGCGCCGCTCGGCGTCAAGCTGATTCAGCTTCGCATCAAAACCATGGATGAAACCGGGCTGCGCGCGGAGATCCGCAAGTCGAAGGCCTGGTGTGTCCAACACAAAAGCCAGCTCATCATCAATGATTATTGGCGCCTGGCAATCGAGGAAGGCTGCGATTTCGTGCATCTGGGCCAGGAGGATTTGCAAACGGCCGACCTCTCGAGGATACGGGCAGCGGGCGTCAGGCTCGGATTGAGCACGCATGATCATGTCGAGCTGGAAACGGCCATGTTTGCCGAGCCCGACTATGTCGCGCTCGGTCCGATCTATCCCACCACTTTGAAGAAAATGAAGTGGGCACCGCAAGGGCTAGAGCGGATCAGCGAGTGGAAGCGGCGGGTGGCGCCGATCCCATTGGTCGCCATCGGCGGCCTCAACCCCGACCGCCTCGACGGCGTCTTTGAGGCCGGCGCCAACAGCGCCGCAGTGGTCACGGACATCACGTTGAGCTTCGACCCCGAAGCGCGCACGCGAGAATGGATCGAAAAGACGGACCGATGGCGATGAGACGAGAACCGCATGTGCTTGTCGTTGGCGGATCAGATTCCAGCGGGGGTGCTGGAATAGCACGCGACATCGAGACGATCTCTGCCGTTGGCGTGCGCACCTGTCTCGCCGTCACAGCGCTAACGGTGCAAACGCACGACGCCGTGATCGAAATCCATCATTCGCCACCCAGCATGGTGGCCAATCAGATGTGTGCCGCGCTACAGGCCAACGACGTAGCCACAATCAAGATCGGCATGCTGGCGACTGCCAAGATCATTGTTGCCGTTGCCGCAGTGCTGCGCAAATTTCCGCAAGTGCCGGCAGTACTCGACCCTGTGCTGGCCTCCACCTCAGGCCGCGCACTTCTGGAAGCAGGCGCTATCGCTGCCATGAAGCGCGATTTGATGCCGCTTTGCTGCATTGTCACGCCCAACCTTCCTGAACTGGCGCTCCTTACTGGTTCCGAACCGGCTTCGGATGAGGACGGTGCGCTCCAACAAGGACAAAGACTGCAGGCCGTCGGCCCTCAGGCCCTGCTGATCAAGGGTGGGCACGCGTCGGGTCCCCGATCGGCCGATATTCTGTTACGCTCCGATCATGAACCCATCCACTTCGACACGCCGCGCCTTGCTATATCGATGCGCGGAACAGGTTGCATGCTGGCCAGCGCGATTGCGGCGCATCTGGCGAAGGCGAAGTCGCTCGAAGATAGCGTGCGCGAAGGCAAGCTGTTTGTGTTCGAGAAGCTTCAGAAATGCCGGCTGAATAATCACAACGTTCTGCGTCCAGCCAAGCAGACCCATTTTCCAGAATTTTTCCAGTAGCGAGACTGGAGGGCTACTGCTTCTCTATGCCATCCTTACAACGCGTTGAGTTCCACTGTGCCGTCCAGAATTATCTGTCGTTGTCCAGAATTAAGCCGGGCTTAGAACTGAAACGAACCCGCCGAAAGGTACGAGCGGCCCTCACTCGATAAGGGTTACCAAACCTATTCCTGTGGGCTACCAATCCGCGTGGTGGGTGGCCTTAGGTTACCAATCAGTGTGGCGTCCGGAATTATCTGCCTCTCTCCGGAATTAAGCCGAGATTAGAAGATCGGTGCGGTATTGCGCCCGGTCAAACCGTGTCGATTTGCGGCGTAGCCGACGTGTCTCACGCTTGGCGGCGTCGCACGCTGGTCCCGATTGTCGCCCGAATATCTGCCTACCGGCGACAGTGAATGCGCCAAGCTAGACCTTCGTCGATAGGGCGGCTCCGGTTTACCAATCCTGTCGTCCTAGGTTGACCAATCCGTTGTCGACCGTGAGCGGGTTTACCAATAAGGGCGGCTATATTCTGCGCAAACCCAATCACCTGATGCCAATCCAGAATTAATCGTCATTAAGGGCATTGGTAAACTCAGTCTGAAACCCCACCCTTAGCCAGAAAACTCTCCTGTTTTCAATCGCATAGCCCGCCCGCCAGCAACCGATAATTCGGGACCGGTAAACCCGTGAAAGGCCCAATAATTCCGGACGTCACACCAGTCTGCCCTTTTATGCGACTTTTCGAGCACAGACCGGGAACATCTGACCGTTTCCATTCATCGCCCAAGGCCGGTTTAGCGCTGGAAAAGCCAAAGTGCGGGAGTAAGAATGGCCGCAACGGGGCCGGAAGCCGTCGGTCAGCTTTCGGGGAGTGATCCCGGTAAGTTCGCAACTCATTCGCTTCTTTTCTGCAGTCCCCGCCATTACGAGTTGGCGGTGTCGGTCGCCGAGGGGATCAACGCCATTACTGCGGCTAGTTCGGCCCTCCGGACGAGGAATGGCATGCGCGTCGTCCCATAGTGCTTGGCAAGATGGAAGCGGTGCATGCCTCCTACGATGTGAACTTGGCCTTGGTACTCGCCGAGCAAAGGCGGTGTGACACCGCGGCCATGCAGCCATCGGTAGGCGATCCCACAGCTCTTGCTCTTGTAACGTTGATGCCAAGGACCCTTGTCCCTGCTGGCGGCGTAGGTAAGCCTGCCGCCAACGTCAGTGACATCAGCGTCGATAAGAATGAAATCCGTCGAAGCGTGGTCGCTGGGATCATCGCCGTCGAACGCGAGATAGAAGTTTGCAGGATCGCAGTCCCATATCGCAGTCAGTGCAACCGGAATGTTCTTTCTTCCTTTGCACCAGATGTCGACCTTGCGTTTCTCCTGAGCGCGGGCGACCTCGAAGGCTTCGTCTAGTTTTCCTTCCGCGACATCCATGGCTGTGATGACGTTCAAGCCAAGGGCCGTCAGACGGTTGATCTCGTCCACGTTCGCCATGCCTTCTCCTCTGGCAGCAGATTATTATCCACCGTTGGAAGATGCGGCGGCAATCCAAGCCTGAGGCACGAGGGCCTGTCCACGCCATTCCTCAATCAACTTGACTCCGGGAAGCTTGCCCCAGACGTCCTCATCTGCATGATCCAGCACGATGATCTGGAGGCGACCTTTCGCGGCCATGACCTCAGCGCCTAGGAGCGCAAAGACCTTCCTGACGGCGACCACGTCCTGATCCCTCCACGCGATGAGGTCGGGGCCCTCGTCGCCCGCCGCCCGCTTAGGAAAATAGACTTGGCTAGGTTGGTCGAAGATCAGCTGACCAGGGACTGGGTGATGAGGTTCGGCCAGGAAGTAGTGCTGCAGCGCAAGCATTAGTGCGACGTGATACGCGAGCCAATTGGCGCCGCTGCCAATCTCCCACAGGTAGTCCTCACGCGTTCCCCTAGTCACCTTGACGGTCAGGTCTTCAATCAACAGCCTAATCGGGGCCTCGGGCCACTCCGCGTCAAGCTGCGGAATCAGCCGATTGGCATGATGGGAGACTTGGTGCAACGCGTTGAATAGCTTGCGCTGGATGTCGGCCTCGGAGATCGTCTTTTGCAGCGTTGCAATATCGGCCTGCAGCGAGGTGAGTTCCTGCCGCAAATCCGACGACTGGTCGGCGCGGTCGTAGACGTGCAACGCCTGCTCCAATCGACCGAGGAAGCGCTCAAGCCTATCGAAGCGATTGGCCTCGTCTCGGGCGACGTCAGAGTCCCGTTCCAGCACCGCTATCTCGCTACGGACATCGTTCAACTCAGATAGGACCGCTTCAGCGGCGCCGCGCTGGCGCAGGATTTCCTTGTCAAGCGTGTTAGACATCGCAGGGTGGGTCCGCAGTCGGATCTCCAGACCGCCGAGGTTGTCGCAAAGGGCCAAGACCTTCTCGCGGCCGCCGTCCCCGAGTGCGACCAACGGATCGGCGAACTCGTCGGCCAAGTCCCTCAGCCACGTGGAAAGGTCCAAGCGGTCACGTTGGATGCGCATGGCGTCGCCGTACGCCTCGCTGCTCTCCACCAGACGGCGCAGTTCGTTCAGGCGCTGACGATGCTCGGTAAGTCGCGCGGCGATTTCAGTTTCCGACGCACGAAGGGTTTCCAGACGCGTCAGCACCACATCGATGCCGGCCAGGCTTGGTCGAGCAAGACTTGAGTTGCTGTTCGACACGCGCCGAAGCAGGTCAACAACGTCACTCCAGTCCTTCGGCACTTCAGTGGAGGAATCGACTAGGCCAAGTTCGACTGCCTGACGCAGCCACGCCTCCGCCTCCGCCCGCCAAGCGCCAGTTGCCGACACGATCGCGCGTAGCTCAGCCTCCTTCCGGCGGAGGTTGCGCTGGAGCCGATCGATCTCAAACCGCGCCTGGAGAATCTTTGCCGTGACCGCGCCCAGAACGTACGGGAAGATGGTCTTTAGCTTCTCCCGGTGTTCCGTCGTATCGGCCTTGAAAAACATCACGTCGGGATTGGCGATCACGTTCTGAGGTTGGAACGTGAAGGCCATGAGGTCGCGGAAGCTTGGCCTTTGCTTGAATCCATTCTCTGTACCTGGTTCGAAGTCGAGGTCAGTCAGTCCTGCCAGGCGGTTCATCGCGCGCTTGACCGTGTCGACATTGGTGGTCTTGTCGGTGATCGTCTCCGGAATTTCGACCTGTGCGCCCTCCAGCAGCACCATGTCGCCTGTGCTCTGTTGGTCCCCCGGTTCGCGTCGCGCCAAGAGCTTTTCGCCCTCCAGCGTCTCGATCAGAATGCCGAACCAGCTGCAGTTCTCGCGGATTACGCCCACCGGAATCGCGCATTTCTCCGAGCCCAGACAGTAATCAACAATAGGGATAACGGCGGACTTCCCGGTCTTCGACGCGCCGCTGATGACGTTGACGACACCGGGCTCGAACTTGACGACCCGCGGCGCTGCACCATTGCGGGGCCAAAGGATCAGTTTTCGAAGCTGGAAATACATCTAGAACTCCACCCGTAACAGGTTGGCCACCTGCGCGGTCCCCAGGTTCGAAAACCAGAAACCCAATTTCTCCGAGGCAGGTCCGAGGTGCTTGACGCGCTCTGGAAGGACGAGCCTCCTCGGTTTCGGTTCTGGTACGTTTGCTCTTAAAGTAGCATCCTTGTAATCCACGGACAGCAGCCGCCCGCTCACACCGACAGCGGCCGATTGCAATGTCAGAGTACGCAGCAGCAGCGCTCGCTCGTGGACGGCGAGGAGTTGTTCCCGTTCCTTCCCGAGCTTGGCCGCGAAGAGCGCCAGTCCAGAGGGTCGGTTTGTCGAAGTCACGATTTCGAGCGTTGCGCGATGCAGGACGATTGGCAGCACGAGAAACGCCAAGGCGAACGGCGCTGGACGTTCGTCCTCAGCCTGGAAACCTTGGCCAAATTGCCACAATGCGAAAGCCCCAAGTCCTGGATTCTGGACAAGGGCGAGGTCGCTGAGCGGTAGGTGCGATCGGCCAGCCTCAATCAAGTCGCTGGCTCCAAAAGAGTCTGGTAGTCGGGATGCCAGCCGAGGCGCAGGCCGTGGGCAAGGGCGTTGAATGATCCGTGGACGAAATGACCGGGGACGACTCGACCATCGAGTGGAGGCTGCAACTGCGCGCAGCGCCTGTAAACTATTCTACCACGAACCGTTGCGGGGTGTCCGGCCTGTATGTCGTGCACCTCTGCACTGACGTGCTCATAGCGACCGACAAGATCATCGTCCCAGTCACTTAGGTTCTTCTCAAAGATTAGCCCGCTTTCGCCCCAGATCGAGATGTCGGCGAGCGTCCTAAGGTAATCGCTAACAGCCCGGACGCACGCTTCGTCTCCCACCTCGATCAGCTCGAGTTGGCGGACGAAGGCGGGACGGTCGGCGATCAATTGTTCGATGGCCTCGACAGGCGGTTGCTTGGTGAAAGACGACAGCAGCCCTGGAAGGTTGTTCTTCTGAACAAATGCTCTTTGCTCGGCCTGAAACGCGTCCACGTCCAAGATGGCGGGCTTGCCAGCTCTAATCAGCCTGTCCGCCGCCTCCTTCGCAGCGCCGATCGCGCGTTCGCACACTAGGTCGATGATGAGCGGAGAGACCGTCGGCTTGAAGATCGCGCGTATCGGATCGACGGGATCTGCATCGACGCTGATAACGGCGAGATTCTTGACCAAGGCGGCGCAATGAGCCGCATCAGCGTTCAGGAAAGCTTGGACGTCGGCGTCGCATGCCGGTGCAGCTTTCAGCTTGCTGTGGGCTTTGGCGAGGTTAGCGACCAGCGCCTCCACGTCGGCATCTGTTTTCGCGTCGTTCAGCGCGATCGCGAAGGCACCCGCCTTCACCGGTGTGACATATAGCCGGAAATGGCTGGTCGCCGGGTCGATCTCTCCCGCCGCCATGAAGCTGAGCCAGTTGGCCAGAGACTTCCACAGGTCCGCAGCCCAGTCGGATATCGGATTTTGCTTCAGTGCGCTCTTGCTTTGCTCAAGAACGACTTCGCCGCCGACCAGGTGAACCGCCACATCGTCTAAATGTTCAAGAGAGACCAAGGCGCCGCTAGGCGCGTTGAGCAGGTGAAAGCAAAGGCGTACAGGTTGAAGCGCATAGCCGAGGTATTGGCCAGCGGCGCTGTGTTTTCCCGTTTGCGTCTTCGCGTTCATTGCCCATCCCGTTCTCCCGAGTCGCACCGGAAGAAGCCAGTAACGATATTGGTATAGTTCGCCGTTGTTTACAATTGGCGCCCCGGCGATAGGACGGCTAGGCGCGATACAATTGCTGTTTAGGGCCAGCTCTCGAAGTCCAGATTCGGCAGGACAATGAATTTGCAGGACGTCCATTATGGGCACATCGGGGCCGTCTATGGCTCGGGCGATATGTCCGCTTTTGGACGAACGCGAAGTTTGCCGGAACGTCTGACTTTGGGCGCATACTTGCCGTCAAATTCGGCGTCCTTCACTGGTTCGTTCACGTATTCCGGAGAAAATTACTGTGCGAGTTGATGGATCCTCGTTCCCGGTACGACAGCCTCAGCTATTTCACATAGATGCTTATGGTGCGTCAGGTAGATGACCTGACCTGTGTTTGCCATCGCTCCGAACAGCCTGAAAACCTCCTCCGAGCGAATATGGTCGAACGTCTCCATGATGTCGTCGGCGACGAATGGGACCGAGGGCCGAAATTGCGCGAACTCGTAATAACCGGCGAGTCTTAGGGCAAGGTACAGCTGAAATCGTGCACCCTTTGAAAGCGCTTCGGTGACCTTGGATTGCCCGTCACCCTGCACAGCAATGAGAACCTCACCACCTCTTACAGGCTGGGTTGTCAGCCCCGAATACTGGCCACGCGTCATTAGCTTGAACGCGTCTGATGCGCGCGCCATCATGCCGGAGCGATGGCTCTCACGGTAGATCCGCAAAGCATTGCCAGCCGACATGATGCCAAGCTTCAGCTCTATGTAGCGAACGGCCTTCTCCTCGATTTCCAGCAGGGTTGTGCGCCGTTCAGCATCCAGGCGTGCAACCGCACTATCACCGCCGATGGCGTCCAGCTTGTCGGCCGCGCGCGTCTGCCGGATCAGCTGTTGCTGGATGGTTTCATCGAACAGGCGAAGCCGCTGCTCACCCTCAGCCTTCTCGACCGCGAGGCCGTCGAAATCGATCGCGTCCAGGATCGAGCGGGCCTGCTCGAATCCGTCGACCGCGAGCTCCGCCACTATCCGTTCCTCAAGTTCGGCGACGGTGGTGCGCAAGCCATCGCGCTCACGCAACAGCTCATCGCGTTCGACTACCTCGGGCAGAGTGGCGACACCAAAGACGCCCAGCACCTCGTTCTTGCGGCGTTCGTGTGCCAAAATCTCAGTGTCGAGGATGTCGCGCGCCTCCTTGAGGCGCTTCAGGTCGTTGCCGAGGCTTGCCTTCGTTTCACGTGTCCGCTCGGCACGCTCTAGGCGCTCGGCAAGGCGGATGGCCAACTGCTCCGGGTCGGTATCCTTCGTCGGCTCGTCGGCTTCAACCGCAACGGCGATGACCTCGACCAGAAAATTGGCCCTGTCGGCCTCCATCTTGTCGATACGCAGCTGCAGGTCGTCCCGTTCCTGCAGGCTTCTTGAAAGTTCGGCCAATTGATCGAGCACAGTGCCGACGCCGGATGCGGAGAGCCCGCTTTCGAGCCAAGTTCCCTTGAGTGCTTCGGTAATGCCGGCCAGCCATTCCTCCTCGCGACGCTCCGCCACACCTACTGCAACCCGTCGTGCCGCTAGATCCTCTTCTTTGGAGCTCACCATTCTGAGCGCCTCGGCATACTCGGCGTCCACCTTGCGCTGCCGATCCAGAAACGGCTCCGCGATGGCCATGATTGCTTCGAGGGTGTCGTTGGACTCTGATACAATGCCGACGCTTCCCAGCACTGCTCTCATTTCCAAGCGTATCTGCTCGCCGGCGTCAGCGGCTCGCTCGGCCTTCAAGCGAGCAAGTTCGATCTGCTCCCAGGCAGCGAGCGCATCGCTGCGCGCCTCGATCTGATCCTCGATCCTTTCGATCAGGCGCTCAGACGAAGGTTCCACGGCGTCTCCGAGCAGGTCCCTGGCGGCCGCGCGGATTTCCAACAATTGGGTATCCACATCCTTGCCGAGCTGTGTGCGTTGGATGCCGTTGCGTGACAGGTTGGCCGCGGCCTCGGCCAGCTCGCGCGTAGTTGCCCGGATCTCAGCCAGATCCGCCGCGCCGGCCAGCCGGCCTGCGCTGGCAATGTCATCGCGCGCCAATGCCACGGCGAAGTCGTCAGCGGTGTCACCGGTCAGCGCTGCGCGGTGCGTTGCCCACGCATCATCGCGAACTCGGCGGATGGCGGTAGCCGCTTCATCGTCGACAATGTCGCCCGAGGCACGAAGGGCATCCAATCGTGCGGCGAGCATGGCATGGTTGCCCTCGTATTCAGCAAGGCGTTCGGCAAGTACGGCGGTGTTCCTTGCCAGTTCTGACGCTACCGTCTTCCAGGCGGCAATCTGCCCGGCGCTCGGAACCGCGACGTTGGCGAGAGCGAGGGCATCTCCGTTCCATGGACGCAAGCGCGCGAGCGCCGCCTTCCATCGGATTGTTCCCGCATCTTCCGCCTCGCGAGCCGTCCTAATCTCTGCCTGGTGTCCGCTTGCTCGCGCTTTCGACAAAGCCGAGCCCAGCCTTGCCCTGGCAGGTTCGGGCACCGCCCTTTCCTCGCCGACCCGCTGCCTTGCCACCTGCAGCGCATCGAGTGCCGCCGCGGCTTCGTCGCGAGCGGCACGCATCCCGGTAGCAATCCCGGACCTCTGCTCGACCATGGCGCGAACGACGCCAACGGTGACGGCAGGCAGAAGCAGCGCGCCAGGATCCGCCTCGGAAGATCGGCCCAAGGCGGCAAGGCAGCTCGCCACGCTGTTGTTGAGGATTTGCAGCTCCATCCTGCGAGTGGGCAAGTCAAAGCCAGCCGCGGTATGGCGCACCTTGCTCTCCGCCAGCCCGCGAATGCGTTCGGAAATCGACAGGATCGGTTCGTCCTCGTCGACCGCAGTGACTTTTTCCGCCAGGCGCTCGGTCTCGTCGATGTTTGCGGACAGCCGCGTTCTGAGGCTGGCATCGTCATCGATCAGTTCGGTGACACTTCCCGTCGATGTCCGGGCTGGGGAGGCGATGTCCGGCAGCTGATCCAGCCGGGCAATCTTGCGCCGGATATCCGCCAGCATCGGCGCAGCACGCACGTAACGAGCAAAGGTATCCAGCCTGGCCACCAGCACCGCCCGATCGCTGATGGTTCGGCCGTACTGCTGCGCTGCATCGAGACGTTCGGCCTCCAGGCCCTCGTAGGTTGATGCAAGGGTGTCGATCGCATCCCTGCGCGACTTTACGTCAACAAGGCGCTTCTTCAACAGCGCCAGTTCGGTTCCATGCGCCTGCTTCCGATACAGAGCGTCTGCTTCGGCCTCGAGGGCGTTCAACGTATCACTTGCGTTCCCAAGACCGGCGCTGGCCGTGAACAGAAGCTTGCCGAGGTCGCCCCGCGACTCCAGGATAGATTTTCCGCCGGCTTCCAACGTCTCGTCATCGAGTGAGAACATCGTCGTGTAGGCGTCGCGCGACAGACCGGCGAGATGCGCCGTGATCGCCACCTCGCTTACCGGTTGGCCCGTCGCATTCAATAGCGAATTACTGCGCTGTTTCGTACGCGTGAACGTGTGTTCGGAGCCGGCCAGTTCCAGCACCCCGCCGATGCGCATGGCACTGTACTCGTGCAGGAAGTTGTAGCGGCTCCGTTCCTCGATGCCGAACAGCAAGTCTAGATAGGCCGAAAGCGCAGTCGATTTGCCGGCCTCATTCAGGCCAAACACGATATGCAGATCAGGTCCGGATTCCGGTTTGGGTCCGAAGTCGATCGAACGATCGGTGAACTTTCCATAACGAATGAGGTCAAGGCGCCGCAACCTCATGACGATCCACCGGCCTTAAGGCGGGCAGTCACCAAGTCCGCGCCCTTGGAAAGCACCTGATCGAGGAACTGTTCCAGCCCGGCTTCGTCCGTCCCAGCAAAATCCCGCCCGTCGGCCGGAAGGTCGGCGACCATCTTTTGGACGAACGCCCTCGCCTCAGCGCGGAAGGCCTCCGAGGTGGCATCGGCACGCATTGATTGCTCGAGTTCGAAAATCGGATCAGCAATATCCTCGGCGGTCTCCGTCCGAGGCGGCGCGAGGTCAAGCTCGAGCTTCTCCACCCACGTATGGCCTAGCTGTTCCGCAGCCTGTTCGGCTTCGGCAAGAAGGAGGTCCCTGTCGCGGATCAGCGCCCACATCAGTGGTGACGTTCCTGTCAGGCCAATGCGAGCCACAGCATGACGCGATCGGACGGTTGCCCGCATCTCTTCGAGTGCGAAGCGAACACGCGCGACGGCCTCGGGCCACTCCACCGCTCCGGTAAGGTCGACGCTCACCCGTTCGAACTGCGCAACGCTGGTCAGCCGTTCCTCGATCTCCACCGAACGGTCGTGGCGCACCGTCACCAGGGTGACTGATTTCTCACCGGCCTCGTTGATATCCCTCCCCTGCGGTATTCCCGGCATCACCACGGCACTGGCGCCAGGATGGACTTGGCGAGCATGGATGTGGCCGAGGGCCCAATAGTCGAAACCGTGGGCGTGCAAGTCAGCGATGCTGCAGGGCGCGTAAACGTCGTGACCTGGCGATCCAGCCAGACTGGTATGCATGATGCCTATGTTGACGGCCCCTTCACGAGCCGCCGGATATTTGGTTAACAGGCTGTCCGGCGCCTTAGGGTTCGCAAAGCTCAAACCATGGAATACGACGTCCAGACCGCCGGCTGTCTGCAATACCGACTGAGCACGACCACCAAAGATGGTAACGGTGTCGGGAAATACCAGCTGTTTGGAAATCCGCGACAGGGCGTCATGATTACCGCGGATCTTGAAAACCATGATGCCGGCCTGGTGCAGGCGTGTCATCTGCGCGCCCAAGAACCGCGCTGTCTTCATTGAAGTCTGGTCGCCATCGTATAGGTCGCCAGCAATGACCAACGCGGCCACACGTTCCTCAAGGCAGAGATCCACTATCGAAACGAATGCCTGGCGGCTGGCGTCGCCCACCAGCCCGGCAAGATCGGGATTTCGCATCGCCAGCGAACGAAGCGGCGAGTCGAGATGAATATCGGCCGTGTGTACGAATCGAAATGCCATTCGGCCTCCGCCAGCAAAAGAGGTGTTCCGAGCTTCGACAGAAATTGCAACGAGGGCGCTGCAGCGCCCCGTTACACTTCAGCTAATTTCTCGCTCGCGGATTCGCCGGCCACCAACAAGCCGTCTTGGGACCGTAACACTCCTTTGGCAACCAAATCGGCGACCCCAGCTGAAATCAGCTGCCTTAATTGTGCGCTTGTGGCTTTGAAGCCCAGCATCCTGGCAACGCCTGTGGCGATTTCTTCCTCTGTCGCACCGAGGTTGGATTTCACGACTTCCATAGCGCCTTGGGCGACCTCGTCCTGCGCAATCATTTCGGGCTTGCGCAATCCAGCGGACACGACCCCACTGCGATCCCTGAGACGAACAGGAACACCTGGCTTGAAGCAGAAGTTGCCTCGACGGGCTACTGAACCACCTCTCTGTGCTATGCTTACCCCCCGCTCGATTGCATCCTGAATCCTGCCACCGGCCCGCTGCAGACCCCAGGCGTCCCGAATACGCGAAACTATTTCGTCGACATGGATTGGCGTTTCTGTAGCCACGACCTGCTCGACCAGTCCGGCCATGATTCCGCTGGGCGTCTCGTGGAGTTCGAACGATCCCGGTCGCTTTAGTTCGGCCTCTTCGTAGGCTCGATTGGGTGTCTCGGATCCGTTTGTGCTTTCGAGACCGATTTCCGTCACGTTGCCTCGGTCGACCGTAACAACCTGCACGGCTACAGCTCGATTTCTCTGGACCCCCAATTCGGCCCGCTCATCGAGTTCTTTTCTGGCGGCCTCAATCGCTAGTATGGTTCGCTCCAGCTGCTCACGAGGCCGTTGGAACCAGTCAGCGCTCCAGATGCGATGGATGATCCAACCATGGTCTTCCAGAACCGACTGCCGAAGCCGGTCTCGATCTCTGGCCGAGCGAGATGAGTGATATTCTGCGCCATCGCATTCGATGCCAAGAATATAGCGGCCTGGCCTCTCTGGATCCGCAACTGCGAGGTCGATGAAGAAGCCGGCAATGCCCACTTGAGCATGAACCTGATAACCCATTTCGATCAGCGCGTTGGCTACCTGTTCTACAAAGATTGAATCCATTTCGCGAACCGTGACTTGGGCAAGCGAAATTCGCCCTGTTCTCGCGTAGTGCAAGAAGAGCTTGAAGGCGAAGATGCCTTTCCCTTTGCCACGCTCCAGGTCGATGTCCTCGTCTGTGATGGACGCGAATACTTCGCAGCTGCGCTTGGCGCGGCTTATGAGGACGTTGAGCCGACGCTCGCCGCCTTCCGCGCCAAGAGGGCCGAAACGCATGGCCATGTATCCCTGGGCATTCTTGGCATACCCCACCGAGATCATGATCACGTCGCGCTCATCGCCTTGAACATTTTCGAGGTTCTTGACGAAGAATGGCTCGCTTGGATGAGCGTGAAAGAATTCCTCGGTGTCGGGATTTAGTCGCCGCAGCGCTTCGAGTTCATCCTGGATCGCGCGGCGTTGGCTAACCGAAAATGTTGCAACGCCTAGAGTCTCTTGCGGGTTCACCTTCGCATGACGGATGATCGCCTCCGCTACTGCTCTCGCCTCTACCGGATTGGTTCCTGTGCCGCCGGAATCGAAGACCCCCTCCGGCACATGATGAAACCGCAACCCCATACCTGCCTCTTGGGTATAAGGGCTTGGCACGATGAAAAGCCGGTTCTCGTAGAACTGGCTGTTCGATACTGCGATTAGAGATTGGTGACGGCTACGGTAGTGCCAGCGCAGCATACGCTGCGGCAAGCCGCGGGCCGTGAACAGGCCGAGGATGCTTTCAATGTCGGCGACCTGCGCGCCCTCACCCTCGTCATCTTCAGACTGCGAGCCTGTCATCTTCGCGAAGAATGTCGTGGGTGGCAGTTGGCGTTCGTCGCCAACGACGACCACCTGACTGGCCCTGGCGACCGAGCCAAGTGCGTCCACGGGCTGGATCTGAGACGCCTCGTCCATCACGAGCAGATCGAAGGACATCCGGCCGGGCGACAGGAATTGCGCCACCGAAAGCGGGCTCATCATGAACACTGGCTTCAGCGCCTGGATGGCAGGGCCTGCCTTCTGCATCAATTGCCGGATGGGCATGTGGCCTCGTCTGCGCGCCATCTCAGAACGAAGCAGTCCGACAGGTCCAGCTCCGCCGTCTCTTGAAGGAATTTTCCGGTGATGAGCCGTTACAACTTCGATGGCGCCGGCCTTGATGCGCTGGCGGTCCAGATCTGCGAAGTCACGTACAGCCCTGGAATGCAGTTCCCCGTCGAACCTTGCCAGCTCCGGCTCATCGGTCGCCATCGCCAGAAACATTCGTTCGTAGTAGGCCATATCAAAAACTGATCGAGCCGATCCTGTTGTAATCTGGCCGTTGGCTAGGCCGTCTATCAACTGTCCCAGTCCAGCCTTTCGGGCCGTTTCGGATCGCTCTTCATAGGCAACCCATTTCGAGAGCTGCTCCTGATGATCGAGCCAACCCTGCAGCCGAGAAACGACCTCGCCTATCGCGACGTCCGGAAAATCGACTACTCCAAACAAGGAGGGAGCATCGGCTTTCAAATCCCCTGTAAGCGCCTTCAATTCCCGCGCTGCCGCTTGGGCCGCTTCACGTGCTGAACGTGCCGAGTTTGCGATCTCGATTCTTTCAGGCAACCGCGCAGCCAGATGTCGGATCGAGCCATTTTCTTTCAGCCAAAGCTCGGCTTGCGTGAGAGCGGCCCAATCGGATCCTCGACCGTGCCACGACGAGCCGAATACGAACTTGCCAAGGCTCTCTCCCGCATCGATCCCTTGAGCAAGTGCTTGTAGTCTGCCTAGTCGGCGCAGTAGCTCCACCCGCTCAGTGATTAGATCCGGAACGTCAGTCAGAACCTGTCGTGACGCATCATCGGCTTGAGCTACAGTGCTCGCCTTCGCTTCCATCAGTTGCAGCGAGGCCCGCTCGGCGGAAGCCACGTCGCCTAGCATGGATGACGCGAGGTGCCCGAGATCGTTCCAGAAACCTTCGATAATTGGCCGACCGATTTCGATAACCTTGCGAACGCGCGCTGCACGCGCACCGGCCTCGGAGCGTTCCGCCATCCGGCCGGCGATAATCCGAGGTTCGGGGCCTAGCCCTCGTAGAGTCCGCATCCACTCCACTAGCGCGAGCAGTGGCGCGGAAGCCGATCGCTCCCCACGCCAATCTGCCCCGAAGGCGGAACGGCCAAAAGCGTCGCCTTCGCGGACTCTTGCTGCGGCAGCCTGACCCTTCATCAAAAGGTCGAGGAGACCAACTATCTGCGTCGCAGGCGCGCTAGGGTCGACCACAATAGTCCGCGCAAGTGCTGTGGCGCGACGGTAGTCGCCGTTCAATGCTTTCAATATTCCCGTGTGTGTGGCGAGCGCCTGCCGCGCCGCGGCCACCTCGGTGCTCCACGCCGCGTCAACAACCTTGCCCTGAAGGTCGGCTCTGGCAGCCTCAAGCGTCGCTACGCTGTCGGCAAGGTCGCCTGCCTGCTCAAGTCCGGAGTCCCAAACGGTGGCTGCGAAGGCCTCCGGACTTGCGTCAGGTGCTGCCGCTACTCGCTCGCCGGTCACGGCCAGCCTGAGCAAGCCTGCCAACGTGTCTGGCAATATCGCCGATCCGAGTTCCTGATTCAGGCGCTCAGCTTCTTCCCTCAAGCGTGGGAGCAGAATGGTGAGCTGTCGCGCACGATGGAAACCATCTTTCGGAAATTCCGAGGGAAGCTTTGCAAGCTCTGTCTCGAGACCTTCAATTGGCGTGTCGATAGCCGTTGCCGCCAACTGCTCCGAAAGTTCCTCGGACTTGCGGGCGAAATCCGTTCCTGACCAGAGAAGCGATGAAATGTCTTTCGGACGCTCATCCCATACCGGCGAGACGAGCGCCTCGGCAGGAAGTCCAGGCGCGGACGCGAGAAGCTCAGCGCGATCTTCTATCTCGCCGCTGTCGCTGAGAATTTTCGGAGGCTCGGCCTTGATCCGCTCAGCGATACCGACCAGTTTGGCGTGCAGTGCCTTGGCTTGGTCCAGCAACGCCGCGATGCGTGGGA
The DNA here is from genome assembly GCF_004022805.1 of Mesorhizobium sp. M7A.F.Ca.CA.002.04.1.1. NCBI lineage: Bacteria > Pseudomonadati > Pseudomonadota > Alphaproteobacteria > Hyphomicrobiales > Phyllobacteriaceae > Mesorhizobium > Mesorhizobium sp. M7A.F.Ca.CA.002.04.1.1. Next base: position 15,774 of record NZ_RZPL01000023.1, read on the forward strand.
CGAGCCTCTCAATGGTCGTTGGAAGAACGACATCCAGGCCAACTCCCCGCCACGGGTGGTGGATCGGCAAGCCGATCTCGTTGATCCGCTGAGAGACCTCATCGAGCAATTTGCGACGTTGCGAAACGCCGTCAGTTGTCCAGCTTGTGGCATCCGTAAGTTCGATGTCCACTGGTTTCTGACCGACCTGCCTTAGTCGGGTTAGCTGGCCGAGAACCTGATAAGGAGTGAGTTCGGACGCTCCGAACGCAACGTGCATTCGTGCAGCATGTGCGTTGAGTTTATCGCGAGCCTCCAGCAAGCGATCAGTTAGGGAAGAAGGAAGCTGGCCCCTGGGCGATCCGAGTTGCCAGGTTCGCCGCAGCTCCTCTAGCATCATGCGCTTGTTCGCCTTGTTACTATGCAGCTCAAGGCAGGCGTCCCCCACCCCAGCAGTGTCAAGCCGTCGCTTGACGACCTCCAGCGCTGCCATCTTTTCGGCCACGAACAGCACGGTCTTTCCGTCGGCAACGGCCGACCCAATAATGTTTGCGATCGTCTGCGATTTTCCTGTCCCAGGCGGACCTTGGATAACGAGGTCGCGACCTTTTCTGACGTCATGGATCGCCAGTGTCTGAGAACTGTCACTGTCGACGATATGCAACATTTCGGCGGGCGCAATGTGCGGATCAATCGCTATGTCGTCCGACATAAGCGGCTCGCGTGTTTCGAAACCATCTGAAAGAAGCGAGCGGATCTTCGGTTGTTCGATAATCTTTGCGCCATCGGGCCAGAGATCCGGATCCAGATCACGGTACATCAAGAACTTCGCAAACGAGAAGAAGCCGAGCACCATATCGTCGCGAAGCACCTCCCAACCCTCTTTGGTCGAAATTGCTTCGGCAACGGCATCGAGATAGGCCGAGACGTCGAAGTCATCTCCCACCTCAAAACGCGGCAGAGCGAGCTTGTGAATGCGGTCGAGATAGAGTTCCAAGGAGAGGTTTGCGGTAAGATCTTCCGGCCGGGCTCGTAGGCGGAATTTTTCTCCAGCGGCCCCTCGCTCAAGCCGAACCGGCACCAAAATGAGGGGGGCCTGACGGATGTTCTCTTTGTTGTTCGGGTCAATCCACTTCAGCATTCCAAGGGCCAGAAAGAGGATATTGACGCCCTGCTCTTCCTCGAGTGTGCGGGCATCATGGTAGAGATCAAGGAGCCGCCGCTGCAGCCCAGTTGGGGTCATACGCGTCTGCAGCTTGGTGTCCGAGTGCCGCGCGGATATCCCTCTGTTATCGACTCCATCGTCCTCTGGTTGGGCGAGAGCGACGGGGGAATAGTCGATCTCTTCGTCTGGAGGGCTGCTTTCATCCTGGCCCGCTTTCGGCCTATCGGGCTTGCCGGCCAGGAAGGTAAAAGCCTTTCCTTCGGTCACCAGCAATCGATAAATTTCGGACGACTTCTCATCGACGATATCGATCGTCTTCGCGCTCTTGGAAAACCGCGGCACATTCAAAAGTCGATTGCGGGCGGAAAGATCGAGCAACTCCATCCTGGCGCGCTCGAGTTTCTCCTTTAGAGGGAGATCGCTTTGGAAGACTGACTGTTTTACGTCCAAGACTTACATCCCCTTTGAAAGGAGAACCAGCTAGAGCCCGCGTAGAGCGTTCGCGCAAGAAAAAACAGCCGTGTTCAATTAGAAACGACTGCGATCACTTCTGGACACCGTCCAATATTGCGACGTGTGATATGGGTCAGAGCCTGCATTCTTGGCCCCCTTTGCCTAGTCGCTATCCGACGAGGATTCTCGCTCCCTGCCCCCGTATTTAGCCGCCTCCACAATGTCTTTTTCTGACACAGAGAGTCCGTTGCGGACCCGAATGGCTCCCGCACTTGGAACGCGGTCCAATTCAGATCCAGTCTTTGCCTTATCCTTCTGGGGCTTAACCTCCGGCGGCGGGTCTTTCGAAAATGTCATGCGTAGGTCCTACTCGTCCAAATCTAAATGCATCCGCCTGTGAGCCTCAAGCCGCTTTCCTGGTCATACAAAGAAAACGCCGCGCCCAATCAATCCACCGTCTCTCGTGGTTCCGCATTCTGATTGGCGCTTTAACATTCATCACTATTAGCGCCTGGCATTTAGTATCCTCCCTCTACTGGTTTTTTTAGCCGATAAGTAATAGATCGTGATTTCACTGCAGAAGTCCG
>NZ_RZPL01000240.1:0-7287 GCF_004022805.1 Mesorhizobium sp. M7A.F.Ca.CA.002.04.1.1
GCTTGGCCACGCCCGCAACCTGATCCTTGTTCACCATTTTTTGCGCATCTCCTGGGGTTCTGAATTCGGAGGAATTCATTTGCGGTAGCTAACGAGCCGGCGTCGGTTAGGTTCCAGGCGTCGCCCGGACGGCAGATCAGGTCGCGCGGCCGCCGCCCTGGGGCAAGGCTGGTGGGCTAGGCTGCGAACACGCGTCGACCATGGAATTTGGATGGCCGTGCATGCGGGGAGAAAAATGGCTGAATTCACGCTCTACATCGGCAACAAGTGTTTCTCCTCATGGTCGTTGCGGCCATGGCTGGCGATGAGGCATCTGGAGATCCCGTTCGAGGAAGGTTTCGTGCGGCTGCGCACACCTGAAACCTTTGCCAATCTGGCGAAAGTGTCGCCGACCGGTCAGGTGCCGGTGCTGAATCACAATGGCAAGATCGTCTGGGAAACCCTTGCTATCCTTGAATATCTCGCCGACCTGTTTCCCGAGAAAAAGCTCTGGCCGGCCGATATCGACGCCCGCGCGCTGGCGCGTTCGGCCGCGAGCGAGATGCATTCCGGCTTTCGCGAGGTCCGCTATGGCTGGCCGATGAATTTGCGCCGGCCGAAGGGCCACAAGCCGCTCGACGCCGAGGGCGAGGCGCAACGCGCCCGTATCGAGGCGCTGTGGCGCGAGTGCCGGGAAAAATACGGCAGGGGCGGCCCGTTCCTGTTTGGCCATTTCACCGCGGCCGACGCCATGTATGCGCCTGTCGTCACCCGTTTCGACACCTATGGCGGCACGCTGGCGCCGGATACGCGCGCCTATCTCGACGCCGTGCTGGCAACGCCGGCGATGCGGCACTGGTATGCCGAGGCGGCCAAGGAGAGGTGGCCGGAACCCGGCCCGGACGAATAGCCGGATCCAACGAAAACGCCCCTCGCGCCTTTTATCGTGCGGGGGGCGTCTTTGCCATCAACCGTTCTTTCGATTGCTCTCACGAACTGCTGACGACAAGGCATAAATGCGCCTTTGCGCGGATGGTTCCTGGATGCCAGAAAATTTTTTCAACTTGGCGCAAGCGCGCTGTTTGGCGCCCGGTTTGCCGTCATGCCAGCTGGTTTGGCCTGGCGTTTTGGGAGAAATCCGCATCTGTGGCTTTATGCAAATTTGACAGCGCGCCAAAAGAAGCCTACAAGCAAATCGTCGATATTTGTTTGACTGACTTTTGTTATCCGCGCTTTCGAGCGCGCCTTTGACGAACTTCCCACATCAAAAATCGGGACAAACGACGTTGTGCATCCGCATGGCGTCGAACGAATATTTGCCATGGAAAGGGTTCGTCATGAGCACCGGCACAGTTAAATGGTTCAACGCCACCAAAGGTTTTGGTTTTATTCAGCCTGACGACGGCTCGGCCGACGTTTTTGTCCACATCTCGGCCGTAGAGCGCGCCGGCATGCGTGACATCGTCGAGGGCCAGAAGCTCGGCTACGAGATGGTCCGCGACAACAAGTCGGGCAAGATGTCCGCCGACCAGTTGAAGGCGGCCTGAAAAACGAATTCTGCTCTCCCGGTGACCACGGATGTACTGGCACCGGTGAGTGGCGAATTCGGGCGCATGGCCGCGGAGACCTGAGTTTCCACGGCATATCATGTGCATAAGCAGGGCGTTCCCGTGCGGTGCATCCTTTTGGATGTCATCTGGTTGCGCGACGCTCTCATGGAAGGTCAGGCGGTGCCTGGCCTTTTTCATTTTCCGCGCCTTGCCGCCGAAAGTGCGCTGCGCGCCGGCCTGGACGTGCTAAGGGACGCTCCAGCAATTTGAATTCGCCGCGCGTATTGCTTTGTGCGTGATCCTGACCGAAGACCCGGTCTCGCTCCATCGGCACAGGCTCCTGACAGGAGAAAGATTTGACCACCAGTTCAAAGACAACCGTCGATCAGGCCGTGTCCCTGTTCAGCAAGACGCAAACCCAGTCGATGTCGCTCAACCGCATCAATTCCGAGCGCGACGCCGTCAGTGAGGCACGCGAAGCCAAGACCGCGCGTCTGCGCGAATTGCGCCTGGAGAAGGAGGCCGACGAGATGGCCGCCGCCGCCGCGCTAGCCGCTTTGCCGAAGCGGGCCGGACGACGCTGATGGCCACCAAACGCGTACCGCCAACACCGATCGCCGCCGACGCAACCATTGCCGATATGGTCGAAGGCCTCGACAAGCCGGTCGAATTCGTCCGGCGTGTGCTGGAAAAGCTCGAGCGCTGCAAGCGTGCCCACGGTGATGCCCAGGTTCGCGTCGGCGTGCGCGGCCGCGCCGAATGCCCGAACTACCTGATCGAGTATGTCCGCGAAGACGCCAAGACCCATGAGCGGGTGACGTATCAGGACGCCGCCTACAGCGGCAGCACGCATCGCGAGCTGGCAGCCCATCACATCGAGGCGGTGAAAAACTGGTCGCCCGAGGAAATGAACATCACGGCCGTTTCGGCGCTGATCGGCCGCCTGCGCAATCCGCGCGCCCCATCATCGCGCTTCGCCGACGAGGACTGACATGGCCATAAAATTCTCCTCCAAGGATCAGCCGGCAGCCTCGGGTGCTGCGGCAAAACCGGCGAAGCCGGTTGCCGCGCCGAAAGCCGGCGACGCCACCGAGGCCGCGACCGACCTGTTCAAGTCGCCGGCGGATTCGCCGAAGGGCAAGACGGCCAAGAAGAAATAGCGCCTTGCCGCAAGACGCCGATCACAACCCCGCCGCGCCAGGGCTGTCCGCCCTGGTGGCCGCCGCAAGCGTTTTGTCGTCGCAACAGGGCACCTTCGATTGCCAAAGCTGCGGTGCCTGCTGTTCCTATTCGGCCGAGTGGCCGCGCTTTTCCACCGAGGATGACGCACAGCTCGACCGTATCCCGGAAAAATATGTCGCATCCGACCTGTCAGGCATGCGTTGCGAGGGCGTGCGCTGCTCGGCGCTGTCCGGCGAGATCGGCAAGTCGACCGCTTGCGGCATCTACGACGTGCGGCCGGACGTCTGTCGCGCCTGCATGCCCGGCGACGAGGAGTGTCTGATGGCACGCCAGGCGCTCGGATTACCGGTGTAGCCAATCTCCCGTCGCCTCCGCTTGTGCGCCGACCCGCAGCCCGGTACCTTCCTGGCTTGGTAGGGTGGCGGAGGAACCATCGTGAGCATCGAATTTCTGTTGACGTCCCTGATTGTCGTGGCTTCGCCCGGCACCGGCGTTCTCTACACGCTGAGCGCCGGCCTCTCGCGCGGTGCGCGGGCCAGCGTCATCGCCGCCTTCGGCTGCACGCTCGGCATCATCCCGCACATGGCCGCCGCCATCACTGGCCTGGCGGCGCTGCTGCACACCAGTGCGCTCGCCTTCGAGACGCTGAAATATCTCGGCGTCGCCTACCTGCTCTACATGGCCTGGAACACGCTGAAGGAAAAGGGCGGCCTCAGCGTCGAGCAGGATGTGACGCCGCGCTCGGCCGGCAAGGTGATTGCCACCGGTATCCTCGTCAACGTGCTCAATCCGAAACTGTCGATCTTCTTCTTCGCCTTCCTGCCGCAGTTCGTCAGCACCACCGAGCCCAATGCGCTGTCGAAAATGCTGGAACTGAGTTCCGTCTTCATGCTTTTGACATTCGTGGTTTTCGTCGGCTACGGCATCTTCGCAGCCTCGATCCGCAGCCATGTCGTCTCGCGGCCAATGGTGTTGACCTGGATGCGCCGGACCTTCGCCGGCGCCTTCGTCATGCTCGGCGCAAAGCTGGCGCTGGCCGATCGGTAGCGGGGAGCGGTTCAGTCTCGCTGATCCGCTCTCCTTTGTTGCGCTATTCCGGGCGAAAAGCGGTTATGCGCTTTCGGGGCATTGCTCGGGGCGCGCTACCCCTTCACATAGCCCATCGCTTCGACGATCCGCCCATCGGCCACACGCATGAGGTTGACGCCGCGCAGCGAATTGCCGTCGGTCATGAAATAGCGCCAGCGGATCGTTGCCCGGTCACCGGCAACGAAGGTTTCCTCGATATCGAAGCGCGTGCCGGCCTGGGTCGCGATCGCCGTCCAAAGCCCGACGCACGCTTCCTTGCCGGCATGGCGAGCGCCGTCCGGCGCCGGCACGGTGTTCTCGATCACGCAATCCTCGGCCACCAGCTCGGCGAGTGCCGAAGGATCATGGCGTTGGAATACGTCGTTGTAGCGCCGCATGATCTCGGCGGTCTTCTGGGACAGATCGTACGCGTTTGCGTCCATGACAATCTCCTGTGTCATCTTCTTTCTCCTGGCTTCATTGACCTTTGGTGGCTTCGACGAGCGTTGCCTTGAGGGTGATCTGAGACACGCCGCCAAGGGCCCGCGAGACGAGGCAGCCCGCCTTGGCGGACTGTGTAAGGCGCTCGAATTCATCTTCGGCAAGTCCCGCGACCTCTGCCTCGGTTTCGAGTTCGATGCGGGTGATCGTCGGACCGGCAGCGGTTGCGCCAAGATGCACCTTGGCGACGGTGCTGATGCTTGTCGGGACATAATTGGCGTTGCCCAGTATGGCGCTCAGCGCCATCGAGAAGCAGCCTGCATGCGCCGCGGCGATCAGTTCTTCCGGGTTGGTGCCCGGCCCGTTCTCGAAACGCGACGGGAAGGAATAGGCGCCTTCGAAGACGCCGCTGCCGAGCCGCAACCGGCCCGAACCTTCCTTCAACGTCCCTTGCCATTTGGCCGAGGCTTCACGAATTGTCATGGTCGTTCTCCCTTGGGTTTGAGGACTCGATGGGTCAGGCGCCGTCGATGATCACCTTCCCGAAGACGTCGCCCTGCTGGAAATAGCGATAGGCATCGCCGGCCTCGGTAAAGGCGAAGACCTTGTCGATGACGGGCCGCAGGCGGTGCTGCGAGACGGCGCGCAGCATGGCTTCGAGATTGGTCCGGCTGCCGACGAACAGGCGGCTGATGGTGGCGAGGCTGCGCTGGTAGAGTGCCGCCGGCAGCTGGATCGATCCGCCTTTCGCATCCTGCAGCGTCAAGAGCACGATGTGCCCGTAAAGCGTGCTGGCGATCAGCGACTGCGTGAAGGTCGCCGGGCCACCGGTCTCGACGACGAGATCGATGCCGCCGGTCTGGTCGCGGACGGCCGCGCCCCATTGCGGCATATCCGATGTCGAAATCACCAGGTCGGCGCCCAGCGCCCGCAGCCTGTCGGCTTTCTCGCCGCGCGAGGTGACGGCGGCGACATGGCAGCCGAGCAGCTTGCCGAACTGCAATGCAAAGAGGGAGACGCCGCCCGAGCCGATGACCAGAACCCATTGGCCGGGCTTCGGAATTCCGGCGCCCGTCACCGCATTCCAGGCGGTCAGGCCGGCGCAGGTCAGCGTTGCGGCCTCTTGCCAGTCGAGATGATCGGGCAGCCGCACCGCCCATTGTTCGTCGAGAACCGCATATTCCGCCAGCATGCCGTCCAGCGTGCAGCCGAGCTGGTCGACGAGCCCGGCATGGATGCGGCCGTCGATCCAGCGCGCGAAATAGCTGCCGGTGACACGGTCGCCGACGGCAAAGCGGGTGACGGCAGCGCCGACGGCTACAATCTCACCAGCCCCGTCGCTCAGCGGCACGACGCCCTGGCGCGGCGTCAGCGGATAGGCGCCGTTGAGGATCATCGTGTCGCGCCGGTTGAGCGAGGTGGCGCGAATGCGCACCACGATCTCGTGCGCTCCCGGCTCCGGTCGCGCCTCGTCCCGCAGCACCAGGCTTTCGATTCCGCCGGTCCCTTCAAGGCGATAGCTGCGCATTTCGAACCTCAAATATATAGACTGATCTACATATTATGTAGACCGATTGTCATATTTTGCGCAAGGCCTATAATGATCTCTCCTGACAGAGGTTGACATGGCCAACGACACCCGCACCCGCATACTCGAGACGACTGGGCTGCTGCTCAGGCAGCGCGGCTATCACGGCACCTCGCTCAACGACATATTGAGCGCCAGCGGCGCACCGCGGGGCTCGCTGTATTTTCATTTTCCCGGCGGCAAGGACCAATTGGTCATCGAGGTGACGCGCGCCAGCGTTGCCGACGTGACGGAGAGGCTGGGCGAAGCGCTGGCCGCCGAAAAGGATCCGGCGGTAGCCGTCCATCATATCTACCAGTCGGTGGGGCGCATGCTGGAAGACAACCAGTTTTCACTCGGCTGTCCGATCGCGCCTGTCGTGCTGGACTCGCCCACCGACGTGCCGGAACTGGCGGAGTTGTGCCGCTCGGCCTTCGAACAGTGGATAGGCCTGCTGCGGGACGCCTTCGTCAGGGCAGGGGTGCCCGCGCGCCGCGCGCATGCATTGGCACTGCTGGTCGAATCGTCACTGGAAGGGCTGATGGTGATCGCCCGCGCCACAAGCGACCGCGCCCCGGTACAGGCCGTGGCCGATGAGGTGGCGGCGTTGATCGAAGCCGCGGTGCTTGATGGAGCAGGCCGCAATCGCGACGCGGCGATTTCCGCGGTCGGGATATCCTCACCGGGGACCTAACGTTGCGACCGCGCCTGATGTGGTCAACGCGGCAAAGACCCAGCGTATTCCAGCCATGCAGCCGAAGGCAGTGGGCTTTTTGCGCAGCTAATCCACAATGTCTTTGCGAGCAGCTGAAGCAAGGAAGGCCGAGCGTGTCTGTCCACGTTCACGCGCCGTCGCATCGATAGCTTCGAGCAGGCCCAGATCGGAAGATACGTTGATCCGCGTCGTTGATCCGCGATCACGGATCAACGGAATGACAGTCGTCATGGCGCCGTCGCGATCCTCCGCCAGTTCGGGATCGCTCATGATGGCATCGAAGTCGCGCGGCGGCGGAACTGGATCGCCATCCCCTTCCAGCATCCGGACATGGCCCGACAGCGCCTCTACGCCGTTGCGTACGGCTTCGTCGATCGTAACTCCGGCCGAGATGCAGCCAGGCATGTCGGGGAAGCTCACACCGTAGATGCTGTCCGGGTCTTTGTGGATGAAGGCAATGTAACGCAAGCTTCTCACTTTTGGTTCAGGAGGCCCGCCTGCTTCAACAAAGCGGACGGTTCCTGTCGGTATATCCCTTACGCGGATGTGGAATTGTAACGCGACCTGTAGACGACAGCCAACACCCGTTCTGACGCGTCCTAAAAGAACGAAAAAGGGCGGCATCGCTGCCGCCCTTTCCGTAAGCTTAGCCAGGTTGGCTGGATTAGAAATCCATGCCGCCCATGCCGCCCATGCCGCCGCCGCCCATGCCGCCAGGCATGCCGCCGCCAGCCGACTCCTTCTTCGGAGCCTCCGCGATCATGGCTTCGGTGGTGACCAGCAGG
>NZ_RZPL01000241.1:0-7276 GCF_004022805.1 Mesorhizobium sp. M7A.F.Ca.CA.002.04.1.1
CCCGCAACAGTTTCTCGTAGATCTGCCGCTCTTCGGTTATCCGCAGGCAATACGGCACCTTGACGACGAGGATGCGATCGAGAAAAGCCTCATTGTTCTTGTTGTTCTTGAACTGCAGCCATTCCGACTCGTTGGAATGGGCCACGATGATCCCCTGGTAGGGAAAGGCGCCGAAATTTTCGGTGCCGTTGTAGCTGCCTTCCTGGGTAGCCGTCAGCAGCGGATGCAGGACCTTGATAGGCGCCTTGAACATTTCGACGAATTCAAGCAGGCCCTGGGTGGTCCGGTTCAGTCCACCGCTATAGGAATAGGCGTCCGGATCGGACTGGCTGAAGTTTTCCAATTGCCGGATGTCCACCTTGCCGACCAGGGCCGAGACGTCCTGATTGTTCTCGTCGCCGGGCTCGGTCTTGGCGATGCCGATCTGGCGCAGTCGCGACGGCATCAGCTTGACGACGCTGAACTTGGAAATGTCGCCGGAAAGTTCGTCGAGGCGCTTGGCCGCCCATGGCGAAATGAGCCCATTCAAGCGGCGTCGTGCAATGCCGTATTTATCCTCCAGCAGGTCGCCCATGCGATCGGGATGGAAAAGGCCAAGCGGCGATTCGAAAACCGGGCTGACCTGGTTGCCGACCTTCAGCGTGTAGATCGGGCGCTGTTCCATCAACTTCTTCAGCCGCTCGGCAAGGGAGGATTTGCCGCCGCCCACCGGGCCGAGCAAATAGAGGATTTGCTTGCGCTCCTCGAGCCCCTGGGACGCATAGCGAAAATAGCCGGCGATGCGCTCGATTGTATCCTCCATGCCGTAGAAATCGGCGAAGGAGGGGTACACTTTCAGGGTCCGGTTGGAGAAAATACGGCCGAGCCGCTCATCCTTGCTGGTGTCGACCAGGTTCGGCTCGCCGATCGCCTCGACCATCCGTTCAGGCGCCGAGGCATACATCGACTTGTCCTCGCGGCAGGCAAGGAGATATTGCTGGATGCTGATCTCTTCCTGCGCCGCGTTGGTGTAAATTTCCGAAAAGAGATCGAAGACGTCAGACTGGTTCTCTCGCATGATGCTTTTGCCCTCGGAGCCGCTGTGGCTTCCATTCGGCTCGTCTCGCATTCAACTGCCGGGGGGCACCGTTTGTTCCCTTCATGTGAAGAGGTGGCCGCGATCTTAAGGATTGAGGCTACTCCGCGAGACCAAAGCGCTCGTTGCGGAGCCGTATTCAGCGGGTAGCGGGTGTGTTGCGAACCCCTGACTGGACGGCTGGGGCGGCCGCGTGCAGTCTTGCCTTGCCAGGAGACAATGATGATCGATCGACGAAGCCTGATCATGGCCTCCATGGCGGCGATGCTGCCGTTGGAAGCGTCGGCCGCGTGGAAAACACGCCGGCCCACGCCAGAAACCTTCGACTACGGGCCGGCCAAGCTCGACATCTACGCGCCCGATGGTGCAACCGGCCTGCCGGTCGTGTTTTTCGTTCATGGCGGCACCTGGCAGTTTGGCAAACGCAGTCAGGTGGACGCCAAACCGGCCTTCCTGCTCGCCAACGGCTTCTGCTTCGTCTCCATCGATTACCGCATGCTGCCGCAGGCCAATGTCGCCACCCAGGCTGGTGACGTCGAAAAGGCCTATGCTTACATCAGGGCCAACATCGCCCGGCATGGCGGCGATCCCAACCGCATCGTCGGCATGGGCCATTCGGCCGGCTGCCATCTGGTTGCGCTGACCGGCATGCGCGGCGGATTGCCGGGCATAGCCGCGCTCATCCTCGACGACACCAGGGCCTATGATCTTGCAGCACTTGCCAAGAATGGCGGTATGGTCCGGGCCTATGCCCGCGTCTTTTCCGATCCCGCGCAATGGGCGGCACTTTCGCCGGCCAGCTATGTCGACGGCCGCAAGCACCCGCCGACTTTCATCGCCTATTCGCGGGCATCGGGCCGGAGCGAGGACTCCAGGGCCTTTGCCGAGCGCCTGCGATCGACGGGCACCAAGGTTACGCTGTTCGACGGCAGCGCCTATACGCATATGTCGATCAATCGCGATTTCGGCGAGGAGGGCGACGCGCTGACCGCGGCCGCGCTGGCATTCCTGAAATCGACGGTTGGCTGATCTTTACGGCACTGGATTAGATCAAAAGTAGCGGCAAGACATTGCTGCAGGTGCTCGCGGGTGCAACTGCTCTGCGATCTTGAGCGGGAGGGAATTGCATGAACGGCGCCGATGTCCTGTGTGACGTGCTTCTGGCCAATGATGTGACGGTCTGCTTCGCCAATCCCGGCACCTCCGAAATGCACTTCGTTGCAGCGCTTGACCGCAAGCCGAAAATGCGTTGCGTGCTCGGGCTGTTCGAAGGCGTGGTGACGGGTGCCGCCGATGGCTATGCGCGGATGACCGATCGGCCGGCCGCGACGCTGCTGCATACCGGTCCCGGCCTGGCCAACGGGCTGGCCAACATGCACAATGCCCGGCGTGCCTTCAGCCCGATGATCAACATCGTCGGCGACCACGCCTCTTACCATCTGCCGCTCGATGCCCCACTCACCAGCGATATCGAGAGCCTTGCGGCGCCGATGTCCAACTGGGTCGGCCGCGTCAAGGGTCCGGCCGATGTCGTGCCGGCAGCTGAAGCGGCCTTTCGCGCCTCGCTGACACCACCCGGCGTCGCGACCCTGATCCTGCCGGCGGATGCCGCCTGGGGCGAAGTCGAGGCGGTTTTGCCCGGCAAGGTGACGTTGGCGCCGACGCCGGCCGTCGATATGGACGCGGTACGCAAGATCGCCGCGGCGATCCGTGCCGCTCCGGGCCGGGCCGGCATGATCGTTCGCGGAAAGGCCGCGCGCGCCGATGCGCTCGCCATCGCCGGGCAGATCTCGACGGGCAGCGACGTCCGGCTGTTCGGCGAGGTTCTGATCGCACGGATGCAACGCGGGCGCGGGCGTGTCGCGCCGACCCGCATCCCCTATCCGGTCGATGCGGCGATGGCTGTGCTGAGCGACGTCGATGTTCTGATCCTGGTCGGCGCAAAGGAGCCGGTTGCCTTCTTCGCCTATCCGGGAAAACCGGGACGGCTTGTCCGGGAAGGCTGCGAGGTGCTGACATTGGCCGCCCATGGCGACGATCTGCATGCGGCGCTGGAGGCGCTTCGCGACGAACTTGGCATCAAGCCGTCGCGACACAAGGTGCTGGCGGCCGCTTTTCCCGACGAGGCAACGCCGAACGGCAAGCTGACGGAAGATGCCGTCGCACTTTCGGTGGCGCGCAAACTGCCGGCCGATGCGATCGTCTGCGATGAAGCGGTCACCTCGGCCAGGCGTTTCTTCGCGCTGTCGGCCTTTGCCGCGCCGCACGACTACATGATGGGCACGGGCGGATCGATCGGTGGCGGCATCCCGATGGCGACCGGGGCGGCAATCGCCTGTCCCGACCGCAAGGTGGTCAATCTCGAAGCCGACGGCAGCGGCATGTACACGGTGCAGGGATTGTGGACGCAGGCGCGGGAAAAGCTCGACGTGGTGACGATCGTGTTTTCCAACCGAACCTATGCGATCCTGCATGGCGAGATGAAGAATGTCGGCGTCGGCGCCATCGGCGAGAACGCCAGGCGCATGCTCGACCTCGACCATCCCTCGCTCGACTGGGTATCGCTGGCCAAAGGCATGGGCGTGGAGGCGGCTCGCGCCGATACGTGCGAGCGCTTCGACGCGTTGCTGGACAGTGCGCTGTCACGGCGCGGGCCGTTCCTCATCGAAGCGGTGCTCTGAGCGCGGGGAAGCGACCTACCAGCGGGTCTTTTCGCCGGGAGCCGCGGGTTCGATCGCCAGCGCATGCACGCCGGCCTTCAGTTCGTCGGCAAGCAGTTCGTTGACGGCGCGGTGACGGTCGATGCGGCTCATGCTGGCAAAGGCGGAAGCGACGACGCGGACGCGAAAATGCGTCTCGCCGGTGCCGTCGTAAGTGCCGTGATGGTCGGAGCCGTGATGGTGGTGGCCGGCATGGAGATGGCTCTCGTTGATGATAACCAGCCTGTCCGGCGAAAATGCCTTGTTGAGCTTGTCTTCCATGGTCGCCTGTATGGACATCGCCATCTCCCTTCACCACATATCGTTGGCGTCTCGGCCTGGAAACCGAAAATCGGTTTCGCGAGGGGCCGCCGCCGCGCAACAAAATCCGCCATTCGCCTGCTTTATGCCGCGATTCAGCGGTTAGGGCGATGATCGCGAAAATGTCAATTCTTGTTTCGCATCTGCGAACGCCCCATAAATGGGTAAGATGAAGCCGTACCCCAAATATTTCGAGAAGATTCGCGTCCGTCCCGACAAGGACGCGGAGCTGAAGTCGCACTCGCCGATCTGCCAGTGGGACGGCTGCAAGGAAGCGGGCACCCATCGTGCGCCGGTCGGGCGCATGAAGGAGGGTGAGTATTTCCACTTCTGCTTCGATCATGTGCGCGAGTACAACAAGGGCTTCAACTACTTTTCCGGCGTGCCGGACACCGAGGTCGCGCGCTTCCAGAAGGAAGCCATGACCGGGCACCGGCCGACCTGGAAGATGGGCGCCAACGGGGCCTCGACCCGGTCGTCGCCCGATATGGCCCAGATGCGCTCCGGCCGCGCCGGCTACTATAACCGCATGCGCGACCCGTTCGACCTGTTCAAGGGACCCAAGGATCCGCGCGAGGCGCGCGAGCGCAAGGCCAAGCCGCTTGAGGCCAAGGCGCTGGAAACGCTTGGTCTTGATACAAAGGCGACTGGCAAGGAGATCAAGGCGCGCTATAAGGAACTGGTGAAACTACACCATCCGGATGCGAATGGTGGCGACAGAGGTTCGGAAGACCGGTTCCGCGATGTGCTGCAAGCCTATCGCGTGCTCAAACAGGCGGGCCTGTGCTGAGCGACCATACGGTTCGTGTCGTTTTCCAACTTTCATAAGGTTGGAAAAGGCTTTAAGACCGCCCCCGGACAAAATCGATTGCCGGCGAAATCAGACGTTTCGCCCGTGGAGACGTTGAGAGATATGAACAAGGTCGATCGCGACATCGCCAACCTGCCCGACACGACGGTGTCGGTGAAGGAGAAATTCGGCTTCGAATCCAAGATGGTGGTGCCGGCCTATTCGGTGACATCGGAGCATGTGCCCGACATCGACCCGGACTATCTGTTCGACAAGAACACGACGATGGCGATCCTTGCGGGCTTTGCCTACAACCGCCGCGTCATGGTGTCGGGCTATCACGGTACCGGCAAGTCGACCCATATCGAACAGGTAGCCGCCCGCCTCAACTGGCCCTGCGTGCGCGTCAACCTCGACAGCCATGTCAGCCGTATCGATCTCGTCGGCAAGGACGCGATCGTGGTCAAGGACGGGTTGCAGATCACCGAATTCCGCGACGGCATCCTGCCCTGGGCCTACCAGCACAATGTCGCGCTGTGCTTCGACGAGTATGATGCCGGCCGTCCGGATGTGATGTTCGTCATCCAGCGCGTGCTGGAATCGTCAGGCCGGCTGACGCTGCTCGACCAGAGCCGGGTTATCCGCCCGCATCCGGCCTTCCGGCTGTTTTCGACCGCCAACACGGTCGGCCTGGGCGACACCACCGGCCTCTATCACGGCACCCAGCAGATCAACCAGGCCCAGATGGACCGCTGGTCGATCGTCACCACGCTGAATTATTTGCCGCACGACAATGAAGTCGCCATCGTGCTGGCCAAGGCCAAGCACTATCGCGACGGCAAGGGCAAGGACATCGTCAACAAGATGGTGCGCGTCGCCGACATGACGCGCTCGGCCTTCATCAACGGCGATCTGTCGACCGTGATGAGCCCGCGCACGGTGATCACCTGGGCAGAGAATGCCGAGATATTCGGCAATATCGGCATGGCGTTCCGGCTGACCTTCCTCAACAAGTGCGACGAACTGGAGCGCTCGGTGGTGGCCGAGTTCTACCAGCGCGCCTTCGGCGAGGATCTGCCCGAGAGCGCCGCCAACGTGGTGCTGGGCTAAGACCGCTCCATGGGAACGACCCACCGGACGTTCCTATGGAGTCTTGTATTCCTCTGCTTTGGTCTCAGTCAGGCAGCCATGGCCCAGAACCAACCACTCAAACCTGGGCAGACTTGGACGTATCACGGCGCGACACCAGTATCCTCGCGTGTGATCATAGGCGCTGTCGATTATCTGGAAGGCGAAAGTCAGCCGATCGTATCGATCTCAGTCTCTGACGCGCCGATACCTAATGACGGAAAGCAGCTGCAAACAATCCCTCACCTCCCTGTAGCGGCTGACGTACTGAGAGAAAGTCTGGTTGAACTTGAGGGTGTTCGTCCAATTCCCGACGGGTTTGACCACGGATACAGTCATTGGAGACAGGCATATGACAGTGGGAAAGGCGGCTATTTTACGATCTCGGTCGAAGAGATTATCGGCCTCCTGCGCACTCAGCTTGGCCAGCGGCCAGCGGTACAATAGAGATAGATGATGGCGGGTCCGGGCGACAACACGCGCAACAAGTCGAAGACGGGCTCTGAAGCCGACAGCTTCAAGCGTGCCGTCACCGTCTGCATGCGCGCCATTGCCGGCGACAAGGAACTGGAAGTCGGTTTCGCCAAGGACCGGCCGGCGCTCGCCGGCAGCCGCGCGCGCTTGCCGGAGCTGCCCAAGAAGGCATCGAAGACCGATATCGCGATCACCCGCGGCCTCGGCGATTCCATGGCGCTGAAGCGCGCCTGCCATGATGTGCGCATCCACACCAAGCTGGCGCCGGAAGGCAAGGCGGCCCGCGCCATCTATGACGCGGTCGAGCAGGCCCGCGTCGAGGCGATAGGCTCACGCGCCATGCAGGGCGTCGCCGACAATATCGGCTCGATGCTGGAGGACAAATACGCCAAGGCCAACCTCGTCGACATCAAGGACAAGGCCGACGCGCCGATCGAGGAAGCTCTTGCCCTGATGGTGCGCGAGAAGCTGACCGGCCGTCCGATCCCGAAAAGCGGCGAGCGGCTGGTCGAACTTTGGCGCCCCTGGGTCGAGGAGAAGGCCAAGGCCGACCTCGACGGATTGTCGGCCAAGCTCGGCGACCAGCAGGCGTTCGCCCGGGTCGTGCGCGAGATGCTGGCCTCCATGGAAATGGCCGAGGAACTCGGCGACGACCAGGAGACGGAAGATTCCGAGGACAATGATGACAACCAGCCGCAAGGCGAGGAGCAGAGCGAGGAGGGCGGCGAAGAGGATTCCGGCTCCGAGCAGTCGCAGTCCGAGGATGCCGAAGCTTCCGCCGATGACGAA
>NZ_RZPL01000242.1:0-7269 GCF_004022805.1 Mesorhizobium sp. M7A.F.Ca.CA.002.04.1.1
AGGGATAGAACAGGATGGGGATGATAGGAGCGTTGACGTTGTAAGCGCCAGCATTCGATAAGTCCGGCTTCTCCACAACTCCACATCCGGGCACGTAAAAACCAGCTTTCGGCACCACCACCGGGCCGATCACTTCCGCATCCTGTCCCGCCAAGCCCGCCAGCCTGCGCACCAGCGCGCTCATATTCGCCGGGCCGCCCTCGCGGAAATAGTCGAGCAGGCCGTCCAACTCCTCGCGCGGCAGCGTCGAGGCTTCGATCAGGCGCAGATCCTCGTCGCGGCATTCGCCGGGCAGCAGCGCCAGTTTTATGCCGCGTTCGCGGGCGGTCGAGGCAAGCTGGTCGCAGCCGTAGCGCCACCAGTCGTAGCCGCCGAGGATGCGCACGAGGATGATCTTGGCATGGCGGGCGACGCTGTCGACCCAGAGGTCGACGGACATGGGATGGCGCAAGTCGCGCAGTGCGGCCAGCCGCATCGAGGGCAGGCGGTCGGCATCGGTCCTCCACGCCGCCGCCAGTCCGGCGAGGTCGCTGTCGGTGAAGGACAGGGCCACGATATCCGCCGGCGTCTGCCGCAGATCGACCGGCTCGGCGAGGTCGTCGAGCGAGGCGGATGTCGTGGTTAGGATGTGCATCGCAATCCGTGTCCGAAATCAGCCGGCGAGTATACGCTCGATCGCCGGGCGGTTCAGCCCTTTCAGGCCGATGACGACGAGGCGCGAGCGGCGGTCATCCTCAGCGGTCCAGGCGCGGTCATAGTAATGATTGACGCGCGGCCCGACGGCCTGCAGCAAGAGCCGCATCGGCTTGCCGCCGACCTCGACGAAGCCTTTTACGCGCAGCACGTTCTCTTCTTCGGCGACGGTGGCGACGCGCTTTGCCAGCTCGTCCGGATTGGCGATCGAGGCAATGTCGACGATGAACGTGTCGAAGTCGTCATGCTCGTGGTCGAATGCGCCGTCATGATGGGACTTGCGGTTTTCGATGTCGTCCTCGACGGCCAGACCGAGCCCGAGCAGCACGGAGGGATCGACCTTGCCATGCGAGGTCGGCACGATCTTCACTGCGCGGGCGGAGTGTTCGCCAACGATGGCATTGGCGCGGGCGGTGCCGGCGGCGTCCATCAGGTCGCTCTTCGACAGGATGATCAGGTCGGCGCAGGCGATCTGGTCCTCGAACACTTCTTCCACCGGATCGTCGTGGTCGAGCGTCTCGTCCCCGGCGCGCTGCGCCTGGAGGGCCTCCATGTCGTTGGCGACGCGGCCTTCGGCCAATGCCGGTCCGTCGACCACGGCGATGACGCCATCGACGGTCACCCGGCTTTTCACGCTGGGCCACTGAAAGGCCTGGACCAGCGGCTTGGGCAGTGCCAGGCCCGAGGTTTCGATCAGGATATGGTCGACCCTCGGCGTCAGCGACAGGATTTGGTCGAGCGCCGGGACGAAGTCGTCGGCGACAGTGCAGCAGATACAGCCATTGGCCAGTTCGACGATGTTTTCCTCGGGGCAGGTGTCGATACCGCATCCCTTGAGGATCTCGCCATCGATGCCGATGTCGCCGAATTCGTTGACGATGATGGCGATGCGCTTGCCGCCGGCGTTTTCCAGGAGATGGCGGACCAGCGTCGTCTTGCCGGCGCCGAGGAAGCCAGTGACGACGGTGCAGGGAACGCGGGATACGGAAGTGGTCATGGTCAATCCTTCAGCATGTCGATGGGTGGAATGCGGGCCACGAGGCCGCGCTTGAGGCTATCGGGGCGGCCACGCCACGGGATCAGGCCATCTTTCGAGGTGGCGAAGAGCTTTGCGCCTGTCACGAGGTCGGCGCCGCTGGTCGCGGTCAGGTCGCCGAAGACATAGCTCCAGCAACCGTCGCGCAGGATCGCGGCGCTGAGGCGCCGCTTGCAATTGCCAAGGCATTCGACGCTGCGGATGCGGATATCGTCGCCAGCGGCGGCGCGGCGCGTGTCGTCCGTCAGCAACTCGCCGGCGCGGGGATGAGCGTCGGAGCCGGTCTCATTGCGGCAGGAGCCGCAGACGATGATGGTGACGCCGGCCAAGGCATCATCATGGCCGGACGAAATATCCGCTGTGCCAGCCGAAAAACTGCTGTCGTGGTCCAAAGATCGGGCTCCTTGCCCGGAAACCCGCCGGGCGATCGGATTCTACAGTCGCAGACGGCAGGTCTCCTGGCTCGCGAGTCATCGCCTTGGGTAGCCGCCTTCCCGGGAATTCCCAGTGGTTTTCGGCCTTGGCTCTTCGCTTACAGTTGCGGGGACAGCCGCGGATTTGGGATTTTGCCCCGCACCGCATTCCCTCTTAGCCCTTGCCGTTGCGGGCAAGGGACCATCTGGAACCGGATTTAGGCTTTTGCGGGCGGCGGTGTCAACGCGAGCTTACGACACGGCTATGTCGGCCAGCGCCGCGCCCAAATCGCCGGCAGGCGTCACTTCGATGCGTTCGAGCCCGAGCCAACCTTGCATCTGCTTCAATTCCTCGAACAGCTCCGCAGCGGTTTCAGGCGGCGCACCGGGCTCGGCATAGGCCGCATGGACCCGCAGTATGCTGGCCGGGCGATCGGCCTTGAGGTCGACGCGTGCCACGATCCTGTCGCCGAGCAGGAACGGCAGGACATAATAGCCATACTGCCGCTTGTCGGCAGGTGTGTAGATCTCGATGCGGTAGTGGAAATCGAACAGCCGCTCGGTGCGCGAGCGCTCGAAGACGACCGGATCGAAGGGTGCCAGCAAGGCGCGGGCCTCGACTTTGCGCGGCAGACGGGCGTCCCGGTGAAGATAGGCCGGCTTGTCCCAGCCTTCGACACGCACCGGCAGCAACTCGCCCGTTTCAACCAGTTCCTCCAACCGGCCTTTCATATCGGCCGGCGACAGGCGGAAATAGTCGCGCAAATCGCTTGAAGTCGCCACGCCGTGGGCGCGGGCGGAAATGCGCAGCAATTCGCGGTGCGCGTCCTCAGGCGTCGGCACCGGCAGATCGAGGATCGCCTGCGGCAGCACGCGCTCGGGCAGGTCATAGAAGCGCTCGAAACCGCGGCGGTGCGCCGTGGTGATGCGGCCGGCCCAGAACAGCCATTCGAAGGCGTGTTTGGCATCGCTCCAGCCCCACCAGCCGCCCGAACCTTTCTGGCCCTCCAGCGCGGAAGCGGCGATCGGGCCGCGCTCGGCGACCTCGCGGTAGATCTCTTCGATGTAGGCGGCGTGCTCGCGGCCCCATTTGGCGAGACCCAGATACATTTCCTCGCCCCGCTCGGCGCGCTGCATGCGCCAGCGCATCAGCGGGTATGTCTCGACCGGCAGGAAGGACGCCTCGTGCGCCCAGTATTCGAAAACCGTGCGCTTACGCGTCACGGCCGCGTTGTCGAGCAGCGAGAACGGGTAGGGGCCAAGGCGCGAATAGAGCGGCATATAATGAGCGCGCACCACCGCGCTGACGGAATCGATCTGCAACAGGCCGGTGCGGGAGAGCGTGCGGGCAAAATGCCGGCGGTCGGGCGTGCCGGTCGGGCGAGGATCGAGGAACCCTTGGGCGGCAAGGGCGATGCGCCGGGCCATCGGGAGCGAGATCTTTTCCTTCATGCAGGTATCACTTTGACGTGTTTTGACCGAGGGTCGAATGGCTGATTCCAACCCATGCTAGCAGGGTTTTGGCAGCATTCATGTCAGGAGAGAAAAGTGGAGTAAAAAGCGAAGGAAATCAAACAGGAGCGGATCGGACCAGTTTGCCGCGATATGCCGTCCAGGTCGATGTTTTGAACAAGGTTTGACTTGCTTCGCTGGAAGTGCTGCGCTAACCCTCGCCGCGTTGCAGCATAGGCCCTTAAAACGGTTCAGCGGTTAAACTGTCACGCTTCCGCATTAGGGTCCGGTGCTGTAATCAACGTGGATTGGCGCCAACGGAAAGCCGAGCATGAACGCACTCTTGAGCTCATACCTGCCCATCGTCCTGTTCATAGGCGTGGCGCTGGTTGTCGGCCTGGCGCTGCTGGCCGCGCCCTTCCTGGTGGCCTACCGCAATCCCGATCCCGAAAAGCTTTCCGCCTACGAGTGCGGTTTCAACTCGTTCGACGACGCCCGCATGAAGTTCGACATCCGTTTCTACCTGGTGTCGATCCTGTTCATCATCTTCGACCTGGAAGTAGCCTTCCTGTTTCCGTGGGCGGTGTCGTTTTCGAAGATCGGCATGCTCGGTTTCTGGTCGATGATGGTTTTTTTGGCGGTGCTGACCATCGGCTTTGCCTATGAATGGAAAAAAGGAGCGCTGGAATGGGATTGAACGACAGTTCAGGCACCCTCGTCGCGCCGAAGCCCAAGGGCATCATCGATCCCAACACCGGCAGGCCGGTGGGGGAGGACGATCCCTTCTTCCTCGAGATCAACAACGAGTTGGCCGACAAGGGCTTTCTGGTCACTTCGACCGAGGCGCTCATCACCTGGGCGCGCAGCGGGTCGCTGATGTTCATGACGTTCGGCCTCGCCTGCTGCGCGGTCGAGATGATCCACACCTCGATGCCGCGCTATGATTCGGAGCGGTTCGGCGTCGCGCCACGCGCGTCTCCGCGCCAGTCCGACATCATGATCGTCGCCGGCACGCTGACCAACAAGATGGCGCCGGCGCTGCGCAAGGTCTACGACCAGATGCCGGAGCCGCGCTACGTCATCTCGATGGGCTCCTGCGCCAATGGCGGCGGCTATTACCACTATTCCTATTCGGTGGTGCGCGGCTGCGACCGCATCGTGCCGGTCGACATCTATGTGCCCGGCTGTCCGCCGAGCGCCGAAGCGCTGCTCTACGGCATTCTTCTCTTGCAGAAGAAGATCCGCCGCACCGGCACGATCGAACGGTAAATCCATGACCGCATCCCTGAGCGAACTGTCGACCTATCTCGGCGAGAAGCTGATCGGCCGCGTGAACGAGGCTGATATCGCCTATGGCGAACTCACCATCCATGTCGAGCCGCGCGATCTGGTCGAGGTGATGACCTTCCTGCGCGACGATGCGCGCTGCCAGTTCATCTCGATCATCGATGTCTGCGGCGCCGACTATCCGTCGCGGGCCAAGCGTTTCGACGTCGTCTATCACCTGTTGTCGCCGAAGCAGAATGTGCGCGTCCGCGTCAAGGTGCAGGCCGACGAGGAAACCATGGTGCCGTCGATCACCGGCGTCTATCCCGGCGCCGACTGGTTCGAGCGCGAGACCTACGATCTCTACGGCGTTTTGTTCTCCGGCCATCCCGACCTGCGCCGCCTGCTGACCGACTATGGCTTCGAAGGCCATCCCTTGCGCAAGGATTTCCCGCTGACCGGCTTCGTCGAGGTGCGCTACGACGACGAGGCCAAGCGCGTTATCTATGAGCCGGTCGAGCTCAAGCAGGAATTCCGCAATTTCGATTTTCTGTCCCCGTGGGAAGGTACGGATTACGTGCTGCCGGGTGACGAGAAGGCAAAGCAGTAAATGGCTGAAACCTCCGTCCGCAACTTCAACATCAATTTCGGCCCGCAACACCCCGCGGCGCACGGCGTTTTGCGCCTTGTGCTGGAGCTGGACGGCGAAGTCGTCGATCGCGTCGATCCGCATATCGGACTGCTGCATCGCGGTACCGAAAAGCTGATCGAAGCCAAAACCTATCTGCAGGCGGTACCCTATCTCGACCGGCTCGACTATTGCGCGCCGATGAACCAGGAACATGCCTTTGCGCTGGCCGCCGAGCGTCTGCTCGGCATCGAGGTGCCGAAGCGTGGCCAGGTGATCCGCGTTCTCTACAGCGAGATCGGCCGCATCATGTCGCACATCCTCAATGTGACGACGCAGGCGATGGACGTCGGTGCGCTGACGCCGCCGCTGTGGGGCTTCGTCGAACGCGAAAAGCTGATGGTGTTCTATGAGCGCGCCTCCGGTTCGCGCATGCATGCCGCTTATTTTCGGCCCGGCGGCGTCCATCAGGACCTGCCGCGTCAACTGGTCGAGGACATCGGCAAGTGGATCGACCCGTTCCTGAAGTCGATCGACGACCTCGACCGGCTGCTGACCGGCAACCGCATCTTCAAGCAGCGCAATGTCGATATTGGCATCGTCTCGCTGGCGGATGCCTGGGCCTGGGGTTTTTCGGGCGTGATGGTGCGTGGCTCGGGTGCAGCCTGGGATCTGCGCAAGTCGCAACCCTATGAATGCTATTCGGAGATGGATTTCGACATTCCGATCGGCAAGAACGGCGACTGCTTCGACCGCTACCTCGTGCGCATGGAAGAAATGCGCCAGTCGGCGAAGATCATGCGCCAGTGCGTCGACCTTTTGCTCGGCAAGGAGAGCACCGGCCCGGTGTCGAACCTCGATGGCAAGGTGGTGCCGCCCAAGCGCCAGGCGATGAAGCGCTCGATGGAAGCGCTGATCCATCACTTCAAGCTCTACACCGAGGGTTATCGCGTGCCGGCCGGCGAGGTTTACGCCGCCGTCGAGGCGCCGAAGGGCGAATTCGGCGTCTATCTGGTCTCCGACGGCTCCAACAAGCCCTACCGCTGCAAGCTGCGCGCGCCGGGTTTCGCGCATCTGCAGGCGATGGATTTCCTCTGCCGCGGCCACATGCTGGCCGACGTCACCGCCGTTCTCGGCTCCCTCGACATCGTGTTTGGTGAGGTCGATCGCTAAATGTCAGTCCGCCGTCTCGCAGAAGCCAGCGTCCAGCCAGCATCCTTCGCCTTCAACCGGGCGAATGCCGCGGCTGCGAAGCAATGGATCAAGAAGTACCCGAAGGGCCGTGAACAGTCGGCCATCATCCCGCTTCTGATGATAGCACAGGAGCAGGAAGGCTGGGTGACGAAGGCGGCGATCGAGACGATCTCCGACATGCTCGGCATGCCCCGCATCCGCGGGCTGGAAGTCGCGACCTTCTACACGCAGTACCAGTTGAATCCGGTCGGCACGCGTGCGCACATCCAGGTCTGCGGCACCACGCCCTGCATGCTGCGCGGTTCGGAAGCGCTGATGGATGTCTGCCGCTCCAAAATCCATCACGACCAGTTCCACACCAACGACAAGGGAACCTTGTCTTGGGAAGAGGTGGAATGCCTCGGTGCCTGCGTCAACGCGCCGATGGTGATGATCTTCAAGGACACGTTCGAGGATCTGACGCCGGAACGCCTGGCTGAAATCATCGATCTCTATGACGCCGGCAAGGGTGCTGCGGTGGAACCGGGGCCGCAGAATGGCCGCACCGGCTCGGAGCCGGCCTCCGGCCTCACCACGCTGAAGAGCGA
>NZ_RZPL01000243.1:0-7256 GCF_004022805.1 Mesorhizobium sp. M7A.F.Ca.CA.002.04.1.1
CCGCCGGCACCGGCATGGATGCGCTCGCCCACTGTCTCGAGGCCTATTGCGCGCCGGGCTATCATCCGATGGCCGACGGCATCGCCGTCGAAGGTGTGAGGCTGGTCTTCGAGAACCTGCCGAAGGCCTATGCCAACGGCAGGGATCTCGTCGCGCGCGCCCACATGATGAGCGCCGCCGCCATGGGCGCCACTGCCTTCCAGAAGGGGCTCGGCGCCATCCATTCGCTGTCGCATCCGGTCGGTGCGCTCTATGACACCCATCACGGCATGACCAATGCGGTGTTCATGCCCTATGTGCTCGCCTTCAACCGTGACTCCATCGAGGAGCGTATCGGCCGGCTCGCCGCCTATTGCGGCATCAAGGGCGGCTTCGACGGGTTCGCCAAGGCGATTATCAAGCTGCGCAAGGAATTGAAGGTGCCGCATGCGCTGCCGGGCCTTATCAAGGGGCTCGACATGGACAAGAAGCGCAAGGCGCTGATCGCCGACATGGCGGTGGTCGATCCGACCGCCGGCGGTAACCCGGTCAAGCTGACCAAGAAGGCGGCGCTGACCTTGCTCGAAAACGCCATTGCCGGCACGGTCTGAGGCGTTTTCCGCGCCGCAAAGTGATCTGAAAAGGGGCTATGAAAACAAGGGGGAGGATGACGGGCAAGGCACAAACTAGTTAGCCGGAAAAAGAATCGCGGAGCGATTGCTACATCAGGTTAAAAAGAGTTTACTTTTTCGCACTGCGAGCAGCCGCTTTCACAAAGCTTTCATCTGGCTGTCACATGAAAACGATACCGCATCGCAGGCGTCCAACGGCGTCAGTTCAACGGAGAGAACACATGTTCAAGTTCACGGGGAAAGTGCTTTCCCTTTCGGCCGCGGCGCTTTTCGCGTCGACGGTGATTTCGTCCGCGGATTCGCTGGACGATCTCGTCAAGGCTGCCAAGGCGGAAGGCCAGCTCACCACCATCGCGCTGCCGCATGACTGGTGCGGCTATGGCGATGTCATCGCAGGTTTCAAGGCGAAGTATCCGGAAATCACCGTCAACGAACTCAACCCCGACGCCGGCTCCGGCGACGAGGTCGAGGCGATCAAGGCCAACAAGGACAACAAGGGCCCGCAGGCGCCCGACGTCATCGACGTCGGCCTGTCCTTCGGCCCGACCGCCAAGGCCGATGGCCTGATCCAGCCTTACAAGGTGTCGACCTGGGACTCGATCCCCGACAGCGCCAAGGATGCCGACGGCTTCTGGTACGGCGACTATTACGGCGTTCTGTCGTTCATGGTGAACAAGGACCTGATCAAGGAATCGCCCACCGACTGGGCCGACCTCTTGAAGCCGGAATTCGCCAACGCGGTCGCTCTTGCCGGCGATCCGCGCGTTTCAAACCAGGCCATCCAGGCTGTCTACGCCGCCGGCCTTTCCGGTGGCGCCGCAGCCGGTGAAGCTGCCGGCACTGCTGGCCTAGACTTCTTCAAGAAGCTCAACGCCGCCGGCAATTTCGTTCCGGTCGTGGGCAAGCCGGCAACGCTTGCCCAGGGTCAGACCCCGATCCTGATCAACTGGGACTACAACGCGCTCGCCGGCCGCGACACGCTGAAGGGCAACCCGCCCGTCGACGTCATCGTGCCGAAGACCGGCGTCGTCGCCGGCGTCTACGTGCAGGCGATCAGCGCCTACGCGCCGCATCCGAATGCAGCCAAGCTGTGGATGGAATACCTCTACTCCGACGAAGGCCAGATCGGCTGGCTGAAGGGCTATTGCCACCCGATCCGCTTCAACGATCTCGCCAAGAACGGCAAGATCCCGGCGGACGTGCTGGCCAAGCTGCCGCCGGCGGAATCCTATGCCTCGGCCGCGTTCCCGTCGCTCGACGAGCAGGCTAAGGCCAAGGAAGCTATCAGCAAGAACTGGGACGCCACTGTCGGCGCCAACGTCAAGTAAGACTTGAAATCCACCGGGCGGCCGCGAGGCCGCCCGGTCCTTCCTCGAAGACGGTAGCCGGCGCATGACCGATCTCTCGCTTTCAAATCAGGCATTCGCCACCAAGCCGGTGCCGCCGAAGGAGGCGACCGCCTTCCGCTTGCCGACGCAATGGATCGGCGTGGCGCCGTTCTTCATCTTTGCCCTAATGTTCTTGATCCTGCCCACGCTCTATCTCGTCGTGGGAGCCTTCCGGAACGGTGAAGGCGGGTTCACGCTCGACAATATTCTGCAGCTGGTCAGCGATCCGTCGATCAGCAATTCCTACTGGTCTTCGATCAAGATCAGTTTCTGGTCGGCCATCATCGGGGCGTTTGCCGGGCTCGCCATCGCGATCGCGATCGTGCGCGGCGGACTGCCAAGCTGGACGCGCTCCGCGACCCTGACGTTTTCGGGCGTCGCCTCGAATTTTGCCGGCTTGCCGCTCGCCTTCGCGTTCCTGGCTACGCTCGGCCGTGTCGGTATCGTCACGACGCTTCTGCGTGACGTGCTCAACATCAACATTTACGCGATGGGCTTCAATTTTCTCACCACAACGGGCCTGATCGCGGTCTATCTGTTCTTTCAGATTCCCCTGATGGTGGTCATCATCGTGCCAGCCATCGATGGCTTGAAGAAGGAGTGGGGCGAGGCTGCGGCCACGCTCGGTGCCACGCAGGCGCAGTACTGGCGCATGGTTGTCATCCCTGTGATATGGCCGAGTTTTCTCGGTACGGTCATCCTGTTGTTTGCGAACGCCTTCGGCGCCATCGCCACCGCTTATGCGTTTGCCGGTCCGACGCTTAATATCGTTCCGATCAAGCTCTACTCGCAGATGAACGGCGACGTGCTGCACAACCCGCAACTCGCTTATGCCATAGCCTTTGGCATGATCGTCATCACCGGGCTTGCGAATGTCTTCTACATCTGGTTTCGGACTCGGTCCGAAAGGTGGCTCAAATGAAGTCAGGTAAGTTCTGGGCCTGGGTCGTCTTTGTTGTCGGGGCTGCCTATTTCTTTATTCCGTTGATCGCGACGGTCGAGTTCTCGCTGCGCATGCGGCGCGGCGTCCACTCCTTCGACGCCTATCAAGTCGTGCTGGGAGACGCGCGCTTCCAGTCAACTTTCCTTTTTTCAGTCATCGCTGCCCTCTGCACCATTATCCTGGGGGTGCTGATCGTGGTGCCGGCGGCATACTGGATCCGGCTGCGTCTGCCTCAGCTCAGGCCAATCGTCGAATTCATCACCCTTTTGCCGCTGGTCATTCCGGCAATCGTCATCGTCTTCGGCTATATCAGGATGTACGGCTCGAACTCGCCGCTGCCATTCTTGGCAAGCAATTGGGGTGCGAACGCGTTGCTTGTCATTGGCTATACGACGCTGTCTCTGCCTTACATGTATCGGGCCGTTGACACCGGTCTGCGCACCATCGATGTGCGTACGCTGACCGAAGCCGCGCAAATTCTGGGTGCGGGCTGGGGCACCATCATCACCCGCGTCATCCTGCCCAATGTGCTGATCGCGGTGCTGTCCGGCGCATTCCTGACTTTCGCCATCGTCATTGGCGAGTTTACAATGGCCAGCCTGCTCAGCCGTCCGGCTTTCGGCCCGTATCTGCAGAACATCGGCGCCAACCGTGCATACGAGCCCGCAGCCCTTGCAGTGATCGCCTTCGCCATCACCTGGGGCTGCATGTCGCTGATCCAGATCCTGTCCCGCTTCGCGCCGAAATCGGCGAACCGCCCAAATTGATCGAGAGAACCACGCCATGGCCGACCCATTCCTCTCCATCCAGCACGTTCGAAAATCTTTCGGCGCCACCACGGTGGTGGAGGACTTCAATCTCGACGTAGAGCGCGGCGAATTCGTCTCCTTCCTCGGGCCATCCGGCTGCGGCAAGACGACGGTGTTGCGCATGGTTGCCGGTTTCGAGGAGCCGAGCGCGGGCACGATCGTCGTCAGCGGCAAGGACATTACGAGACTGAAGCCCAACCAGCGCAATGTCGGCATGGTGTTCCAGGCCTATGCGCTGTTCCCGAACCTGACCGTGGCGCAGAATATCGGCTTCGGCTTGAAGGTCGCCGGCATGCCGAGGGCGGACATCGATGCCCGCGTCGCCGAGATGCTCGGCATCATCAAGCTGCCGCAGATGGCGGATCGCTATCCCTACCAGCTCTCGGGCGGCCAGCAGCAGCGCATCGCGCTAGCCCGCGCCATCGCGCCGAAGCCAAAGCTGCTGCTGCTCGACGAGCCGCTGTCGGCGCTCGACGCCAAGGTGCGCGTGTCGCTGCGCGAGGAAATCCGGTCGATCCAGAAGAAGCTCGGCATCACCACCATCTTCGTCACGCACGACCAGGAAGAGGCGCTGTCGATCTCGGACCGCATCGCCGTCATGTATGGCGGCAAGGCCGAGCAGGTCGGCACGCCATTCGAGATCTACAACCGGCCGGCAACCAAGTTCGTCGCCAATTTCGTCGGCACGCTGAATGTGCTGGAAGGCACCGTCACCGATGCCGCCGCGGGCACGGTGCGGGTCAATTCCGAACAGGTCTCGCTCAAGGGCAAGCTCAACGGTTCCAAGTCGGGCGACACGCTGTCCCTGGCGCTGCGTCCGGAAGCTATTTCGCTGGGCCGCCAGCCTGGCCGTGACTCCAGCCTATCCGGAGAAATCTCCGAAGTGCATTTCCTCGGATCGGTCATCCGGGTTCGTGTCGGCATCGGCGGCAACACGGTCTCGCTCGACACGTTCAACAGCCCGGCAACGCCGCCCCCCGCAGTTGGTGAGAAGGCCGAGATCTCGTTTTCTTCGAGCGATATGCTCGTGCTGCACTAGGCTGCTGCGCTTGTTTGGAATGAATGGCTGTATCCCGGTTAGCGAAGGGGGAAGGATGCTTCCGCCCGCGTGGCATGGGCTGCAGTGCAGGGAAGTCCGCGTTTAAGCGAGCCCCATATCAGATGATTTCAATGTCGGTGTGGACGGCGATTTGTCAGGAAGCAATTCGAGGTATTTTCTGCCGGCTCGAGCTTGCCGGGCAATCAACAATTTCCAGCCGCTTTGCCGCTGCCAGAATCTCGCTTCCCGGCTATAAGAGGCCATGGTTCTTTTCGAACTGACACTCGTTCTGCTGTTGATCGCCGTTGCGCTGACGGCGCTGTCGCGGCGCGTGCAGGTTCCTTATCCCTCTTTGCTGGCGCTGGCAGGGGTGGCCATCGCCTTCGTGCCTGGCGTGCCGACCATCGAGATCGACCCGGAACTGGCGCTTGCCCTGTTCATCGCGCCGGTGCTGCTCGACGCCGCCTATGACACGTCGCTGCGCGATCTCAACCGCTACAAGGTGCCGCTTGTGCTGCTGGCGCTTGGTGCCGTCCTTTTCACGACAGCGACGGTGGCGCTGGCCGGCTGGGCGATGGCAGGTCTGCCGATTGCCGCGGCTATAGCGCTTGGCGCCATCGTGGCGCCGCCCGATGCGGTTGCGGCATCGGCCGTGCTTGGCCAGTTCAAGGTGCCGCATCGCATCACTGCCATTCTGCAAGGCGAGAGCCTGCTTAACGACGCCACCGCGCTGCTGATTTACCGAATGGCGATTTCTGCGGCAGCAGGCTCCATTCTGCTGAGCAGCGCCGTTCCGATGATCCTGCTGTCCACGCTCGGCAGTCTTGCGGCCGGCTATCTGCTTGGCCGGTTGTCTCTGATGACGCTGGGCCGGATCGAGGACCCGGCGAGCGGCACTGTGGTGCAATTTGCCGGCACGTTCGGGGTCTGGATCCTGGCCGACAGGATCGGACTGTCGGCCATCATCACCATAGTCGTCTATGCCATGACGATCGCCCGCACCGCGCCGCGCCGCATGCCGGCCAGAAACCGCATCAGCTCTTATTCCGTCTGGGAAACGGCGGTCTTCGTGCTCAATGTTCTGGCTTTCGTGCTGATGGGCCTGCAGGCGCGTACGATCGTCGGCCGGCTTGCCGGGCAGGGGCAGACCGATGCGTTCGTCCTGGCCGGGACAGTGCTCGCCATCGTCATCGTCTCACGCTTCGTCTGGGTTCTGGGGTGCGGCGCGATCATCAGGTGGTTTGACCGTTTCGGCGTGGCTGATCGTCAGCGTGACGCTCCGTCGTTTCGTGGCGGCGTGCTGATCGGCTGGTGCGGGATGCGCGGTTTGGTGACGCTTGCGGCGGCATTCGCCCTGCCGGCTGAATTCCCGGCCCGCGACCCGATCGTGCTCGCTGCCTTCACGGTCGTCCTCGGCACGCTGGTGCTGCAAGGCATGAGCCTGAAGCCGCTGCTGCGCCTTTTGAACCTCAACCCTGACGAAACGGTCGACCGCGAGGTTGCGCAGGCGCGTGTTGTGGTCATGCAGGCGGCGCTCGACATATTGAGCGGCAAGACATCGGACGCGGCGGCCGCGGTGCGCGAGCAATATGCCGCTCAACGCAAGATCGCCAAAAACCCCGACGATGCCCAGGCGGCGACCGAATATGACCGCTTGCGTCTTTATGCGATCAAGAGCCAGCGCGACGCGCTGGAGGAATTGCGCCGCAATGGGACGATTGGCGACGAAGCCTATCATCGCCTTGAGGAAGAGATCGACTGGACCGAACTGGCCGCGTCGCCACCCGGCCGGTTCCAGCCGCTGAATACTTGAGGCATCGCACGCCGTTTTCCGGCGCACGGAAGATACCGAAGTGCTTCGGGATCGGTGCATGATCCCGGTCAGGGGCAAGGCTGGTCCAAGCCAGGTCCATTCTCCTGCACATTGCAACCGCGGCATCGAACCGCTACTGCCAACACGAAATTGAGCCGGATAAGCAATGAAGCTGGTCAGCTACAACATCCAGTACGGGTTCGGCAGCGACGGGCGCTACGATCTTTCGCGCGCCGCGCGCATCGTTGCCGGCGCCGACGTCATTGCACTGCAGGAAGTCGAGCGTCACTGGCAACGCAGCAATTTCGACGATCAGCCGGAACTGCTTTCCAGCCTGCTGCCCGACTATCACTGGGTCTATGGCCCGGCCTTCGACATGGACGCCAGCGAGCGGCATGACGGCCGCCTGGTCAACCGGCGCCGCCAGTTCGGCACCATGGTGCTGTCGAAACTGCCGATCGTCTGGTCGCGGCTGCATGCGCTGCCGATGCGCCGCACGCTGCGGCCGCTCAACACCCGCAATGCAGCACTTGAATGCATGATCCGCACGCCGGCAGGGC
This sequence comes from Mesorhizobium sp. M7A.F.Ca.CA.002.04.1.1, assembly GCF_004022805.1. Lineage (NCBI taxonomy): Bacteria > Pseudomonadati > Pseudomonadota > Alphaproteobacteria > Hyphomicrobiales > Phyllobacteriaceae > Mesorhizobium > Mesorhizobium sp. M7A.F.Ca.CA.002.04.1.1. The sequence goes on from NZ_RZPL01000243.1 coordinate 7,164, forward strand.
CGGTGCGGGTGTTGTCGCTGCATCTCGCCCATATCGCGGCCGAGGAGCGGCTGGAGCAGATCGACTATCTCCTGGCCGAGCATCGCCGGGCAC
>NZ_RZPL01000244.1:0-7256 GCF_004022805.1 Mesorhizobium sp. M7A.F.Ca.CA.002.04.1.1
GATGTTGAGCGCGCCGATGATGCCGCCGCGCGCCCTGAGCGGCACGACGATGCGGCTGCGCAGCCTGGCGGCGAAGATCGGACCATCGATAGCGGTGGCGAAATGGAACCGCTCGTCGCTCAGCGCGTCGTCGGCGAGCAGATAGGGGACTTCGCCCCACAGCACCGAGCGGATCGGGCTGACTTCGGTCGGCAGCGGATGCTGGGCAAGCTCGCTCCAGCTGGTGTGGAAGCCGGCTTCGTAACAGGCGTGCCGGCGCCCATCATGCGACAGCACCGCCAGATCCATGTGGTCGTGCGGGATGAGCGAGCCGATCTCGATGGCTGTCGCGCGGAACGCCGTGCCGGGATCGATATGGCCGGCAAGCGCCCGCGATATCGCCAGCAGCCGGTCGATCAGGACCAGGGACACTTCCGCCATTGCTCTCACGATCCTCCCGTGCCGGGAAATAGTGGACGCATGCCGCCGCCGCTGTCAACGACGGTGCCTTTGGTCATAGGAATTTTTTCTTGACTCGGTGAGCTCAGCTATGGTACATTTTCGTCCATGGTGCTGATTTGCGCCGGTGACCCGCCGCACTGGCGGGTTTTTCATTTGCTGCTCCGTCAGCGCAGACGAAAGCTCCGAAGAAACCCGTTAGCCCTAGTTCGTTGCCCTGCCGTCGGCGCCGATCAACTTGCGGTGCAATGATTGTAAAGGGTTCGCGTCCTGGTCTAGGGAGGAGGCCAGGAGACCGAAACAGAATGCCAGTGACGCAAAACGTTGCTCCGGGCGCCCCGGGAATTCCGGCGCGCTGGACGTCAAGCGCCAAGAGCGGCGTCGGAACGTCGCTTTCGCCGGCCGGCCGGATCTGGTTCACGATCAGCCACGGCATGCTCAACGAAATCTACTATCCGCGCGTCGACAGTGCCTGCACCCGCGACCTCGGCCTCATCGTCACCGGCGCCGCCGGCTATTTCTCGGAAGAGAAGCGCGCTGCCACGCACAGCATCGAACCGTTCGAGGACGGCGTACCCGCCTACCGGCTGGTCAACACGGCGAACGACGGCGCCTGGCGGATCGAAAAGCGCATCCTCGCCGATCCGGCGCGCCCGGCGCTGCTGCAGGAAATCACCTTCACGGCGCTGAGGGGCGTCGCTGACGATTATCGCGTCTACGCGCTTCTGGCGCCGCATCTGGTCAATGCCGGCATGGGCAACACCGCCTGGGTCGGCGAGCACGAGGGAAAGCCCGTGCTGTTCGCCTCGGGGCGCGGCTCCTGCCTGGCGCTGGCCTCGTCGCTGCCCTGGCGGACCGGCTCGGCCGGCTATGTCGGTTTTTCCGACGGTTGGCAGCAACTGCACAACACAGGTGAGCTCGATGCTGCGTACCAGCGGGCCGAGGACGGCAATGTCGCGCTGACCGGCGAGATCGGCTTTTCCGCGGCCAGGACCAAGGCTTTGCTGGCGCTGGGATTTGGCGCGACGCCCGAGGAGGCCGCGGAACATGCTTTCGCCAGCCTGAAGCAGGGTTTTGAACCCGCGGCGAAATCCTACCTCCAGAACTGGCGCAACTGGCAAAAGGGCCTGCTGCCGCTCGACCGGCACGCGGTGCCCGGGATCAACTTCTATCGCGTCTCGACGGCGGTACTGGCGACGCACCGGTCGATCGCCACACCGGGCGCCGCGGTCGCCAGCCTGTCGATCCCGTGGGGCTTCGACAAGGGCGACGACGACCTCGGCGGCTACCATCTGGTCTGGCCGCGCGATCTGGTCGAGACGGCCGGCGGCTTTCTTGCTGCCGGCGACGCCGCCTCGGCGTTGCAAATCCTCGACTATCTCGGCTCCATCCAGCAGCCGGACGGCCACTGGCCGCAGAACGCCTGGCTCGACGGATCGGCCTATTGGCCCGGCATCCAGATGGACGAATGCGCCTTTCCGCTGCTGCTGGCCGAAGCTTTGCACCGCGCCGGCCATTTGCCGCACGCCAGGCTCGCAGTCTTTCTGCCGATGATCGAGCGCGCCGCCGGGTTCGTCGTGCGCAACGGGCCGGTCACCGGCGAGGACCGCTGGGAAGAGGATGCCGGCTACAGCCCGTTCACGCTCGCCGTCGAAATCGCCGCACTGCTTGCCGCAGCCGACCTGCTCGACGCCTGTGGCAAGCCGGACGGGGCGACCTATCTGCGCGAGACATCAGACGTCTGGAACGACCAGGTCGAGCGCTGGACCTACGTCACCGGCACGGCGATCTGCGGTCAAGTCGGCGTCGACGGCTACTATGTCCGCATCGCGCCGCCCGACAGCGCCTCGGCCGGTTCGCCGAAGGACGGCTATGTCCCGATCAAGAACCGGCCGCCCGGCGACACCGACCGGCCGGCCGAGCAAATCGTCAGTCCGGATGCGCTTGCACTTGTCCGCTTCGGTCTGCGGGCGGCCGACGACCCGCGCATGACAGACACGGTCAAGGTCATCGACGCGCAATTGCGCTGCGATCTGCCGCAAGGGCCGCTCTGGTACCGCTACAACGGCGACGGCTATGGCGAGCATGAAGATGGCGCACCTTTCGACGGCACCGGCCAGGGTCGCCCCTGGCCGCTGCTGGCCGGCGAACGCGCCCACTATGAGCTGGCGGCCGGGCGCAGGGAAAAGGCAGCCAGCCTGCTGGCAGCGCTGGAAGGCTCGGCCGGACCGGGCGGCCTGTTGCCGGAGCAGGTCTGGGACGGCGCCGATAGGCCGGAGCGCGAACTGCTGCACGGCCGCCCCTCGGGCAGCGCCATGCCGCTGGTCTGGGCGCATTCGGAGCATATCAAGCTGTTGCGCTCGCTGCGCGACGGCGCGGTCTTCGACATGCCCCCGCAAGGCGTCAAGCGCTATATCGAGGACAAGACCGTATCGCCGTTCAGAACATGGCGGTTCAACAACAAGATCCGCACGGTCCCGGCCGGCAAGACGCTGCGCTTCGAACTGTTGGCCCCGGCTACAGTCCATTGGAGCACCGACAACTGGGCGACCGCCCACGACAGCCAGACGGTAGAAAACGATTTCGGCATCCATCTTGCCGATCTGCCCGTCTCTGGCCTTCCCAAGGGAAGCACGCTGACCTTCACTTTTTTCTGGCCCGGGGCCGGCGATTGGGAGAATGTCGACTTCTCCGTCATCTCAGGCGACCAGGACAGCCAGCAGACCTTCCCTCGATAACCCCGCAAATCTCCTAGAAAACAGGGACGAAACCATGCAGATCGGAATGATGGGACTGGGCCGGATGGGCGCCAACATGGTCCGGCGCCTGATGCGCGACGGCCACGAATGCGTCGTCTACGACATCAACCCGGCCAGCGTCGCGGCCCTGGTGACCGACGGCGCGTCAGGGGCGGCCTCGATGGAAGAATTCATCGGCAAGCTGGCCAAGCCGCGCTGTGTGTGGCTGATGCTGCCGGCGGCGATCACCGGCAGGATCATCGACCAGGTGGCGGCCCTGATGGAGCCCGGCGACATCGTCATCGACGGCGGCAATTCCTATTATCACGACGCCGTCGACCAGGCCGCGAAACTGGCCGGCAAGGGCATCCATCTTGTCGATGTCGGCACCAGCGGCGGCGTCTGGGGCCTGGAGCGTGGCTACTGCCTGATGATCGGCGGTCCCGACGTGGCGGTGCAGCACCTCGATTCGATCTTCGCCACGCTGGCGCCGGGCGCCGATGCCGGCTCCAATCCGTCCAGGGATGCCGGGACCGCGCCCTTCGGCTACCTGCATTGCGGACCGAGCGGCGCCGGCCACTTCGTCAAGATGGTGCACAACGGCATCGAGTATGGCGTCATGGCCGCCTATGCCGAAGGCATGAACATCCTGAAATCGGCCAATGCAGGCAAGCGGCAACGGACGGCGGACGCCGAGACCAGCCCGCTGGAAAACCCGCAATACTATCAGTTCGACATCGACCTTCCCCAGGTGGCCGAGGTCTGGCGGCATGGCAGCGTTATCGGCTCCTGGCTGCTTGACCTGACGGCCGGCGCCTTGAAAAGCGATCCGGGCCTGGTGAATTTCGGCGGCCGCGTTTCGGATTCCGGCGAAGGCCGCTGGACGCTGAAGGCGGCCATCGACACCGGCGTGCCGGCTCCGGTGCTGTCCTCGGCGCTGTTCGACCGCTTCTCCTCGCAGGGCGAATCCGAATTCGCCGACAAGCTGCTCTCCGCCATGCGCTATGCCTTTGGCGGCCATGTCGAGAAGCCGAAGGCCGGCAAGTGAGGACAGCGGGGGAGACACGCGCATGAGCCAGGAACGGTCCGACACGCTGGTGCTCTTCGGGGCAACCGGCGACCTCGCCCACAAGAAGATATTTCCAGCCCTTTACCAGATGGTCGCCAAGGGCACGCTTACCGAACCGGTGATCGGCGTCGCCTTCGATGCCTGGGACCTCAAGCAACTGCAGGCGCGCGCGCGTGACGGCATCGTCAATGCGCTCGGCAAGATCGACGAAAAAGCGTTCGCCAAATTCGCCTCGCTGCTGCGCTACGTCAGCGGCGACTACCGTGACGGAGCGACGTTCGAGAAACTGAAGAGCGCGCTCGGCACCGCACAGCGACCGCTGCATTACATGGCGGTGCCGCCGACCATGTTCGAGACCGTCGTCCAGGGGCTGGAGCAGTCGGGCACGGCGCATGGCGCGCGGCTGATGGTGGAAAAGCCCTTCGGTCACGATCTGCAATCGGCGCGCTGGCTGAACCGGGTCCTGCATCTGGTGTTCGACGAGCAGTCGATCTTCCGCATCGACCACTACCTGGGCAAGGAAGCGATCCAGAACCTGCTCTATTTCCGCTTCGCCAATTCCCTCCTCGAGCCGATCTGGAACCGCAATTACGTCGAGAGCGTGCAGATCACCATGGCCGAGGATTTCGGCGTCGAGGGACGTGGCCGCTTCTATGACGATGTCGGCTGCATCAGGGACGTCATCGAGAACCATCTGCTCAACATCCTGTTGCTGCTTGCCATGGAGCCGCCTGTCGGCCGCTCCGCCGACGATCTGATCGACGAGAAGGTGCAGGTGCTGCGCGCGATCAGGACGCTGACCAAAGACGATGTCGTGCGCGGCCAGTTCACCGGCTATCTCACTGAACCCGGCGTGGCGCCGAACTCGCCCGTCGAGACCTTCGCGGCGGTGCGTTTCTTCGTCGACACCTGGCGCTGGCAGGACGTGCCGTTTTTCATCCGCGCCGGCAAGAACATGCCGGTGCATGTCACCGAAGTGGTGGTGCGGCTGAAGCGGCCGCCGCTCGATGTCTTCGATCCGATCAAGCCCGCCGACCAGAACTACGTCCGCTTCCGCATCGACCCACAGGTGGTGATCGCCATCGGAGCACAGCGCAAGGCGCCGGGCGACGACATGATCGGCGAGCAGGTCGAACTGACGGCGCTCGACGACTCGAAGGGCGACATGCCGCCCTATGAGCGCTTGATAGGCGACGCCATGAACGGCAACGGCCAGCTGTTCACCCGCCAGGACGCCAGCGAACTGGCCTGGCGCATCGTCGGCCCGGTGCTTGGCGACACCACGCCGCCGCACCTCTACGAGCCGCTGACATGGGGACCGGCGGACGTCATGGCCGGGTTCGGGCCACCCAATGGCTGGATCGATCCGGTGAAGTGAGAGGAACCACGCGATGGCCAAGGCAGTGAAGCAACCAGCATCGGGCACCGAGACGCCGGATACTGAAAAGATCGTGCTCACGATCGACATCGGCGGCTCGCACGTCAAGATCCTCACCAGCGCCGGCGGCGCGGAGCGCCGCGCCGATTCGGGGCCGGGGCTGACGCCGCAACAGATGATCGATACCGTGAAGAAGCTCGCCGAAGGCCTGTCCTACGACGTCGTCTCGATGGGCTATCCCGGTCCGGTCAACCACAACAGGCCGCTCGCCGACCCCGCCAATCTCGGCAAGGGCTGGGCTGGATTCGACTTTGCGGGCGCGTTCGGCAAACCGGTGAAAGTGGTCAATGACGCGCTGATGCAGGCCATCGGCAGCTACGAGGGCGGGCGCATGCTGTTCCTCGGGCTCGGCACCGGGCTCGGTGCGGCGATGATTGCCGACAACGTCGCCCAACCGATGGAACTCGCGCATCTGCCCTACAAGAAGGGCAAGAGCTTCGAGGATTATGTCGGCGAACGCGGCCTGGAAAAGCGCGGCAAGAAGAAATGGCGCAAATACGTCTTCGACGTCGTCGACCGGCTCCGTGCCGCCATGCAGCCTGACTATGTCGTCATTGGCGGCGGCAACGTCGACAAGCTCGATGAATTGCCCGCCGACTCCAGGCGCGGCGACAACACACGCGCCTTCGAAGGCGGGTTTCGTTTGTGGCGCGACAAGGCGCTGATAGTCTGATACTGTTATTGTTTAATATAGTTGTTCAAAATAACGTGTGACCTGCCATCAAGTCGTTGCAATACGCAGATTTGCCGACTAGGAATTCCGCGCTACAACAACGCCAATTCGTCCCGTGGACGCACGAAGGACGCCATAGCATTTTGATTTCGCGCATGATCCTTTCCGGAAGTCGAATCCGATTTTCAGGTCATTCGCTGTAGACGGAGAAATAGAGTGACCGACGATAGCAACAGTGCCCGTAAAGACATCGATCTGCTCGAGCTGACCGCCCACATCGTGTCCGCTTACGTCGAGAAGAACCGCTTGCCTGCCTCCGGCCTGGCCGACCTCATCGCCAGCGTCAGCGCCTCGATAAGCGGGCTCGGCAAGCCTGCGGTCCCGGTGGCTGCCCCGCTGGTCCCGGCGGTCAATCCCAAGAAGTCGGTGACGCCCGATTTCATCATCTGCCTCGAAGACGGCAAGAAGTTCAAATCGCTGAAGCGTCACATCGGTGTACATTTCGGCCTGACGCCGGACGCCTATCGCGCCAAATGGGGCTTGCCGTCGGACTATCCGATGGTCGCTCCCAACTACGCGGCCTCGCGTTCGCTGCTGGCGAAGTCGATCGGCCTCGGCCGCAAGGCCGCCCCCGTCAAGGCGCCCGCCAAGGGCAGGAAGGCCAAGGCCTCGGCCTGAACATTCAGTCCTGAGCCAACAGTTAGGACGACTGGAACAGAAGCCTGCCGGCGAATCCGCCTTGGCCGGCTTCCTATTTTTATGGCTTGGATAGGTGGCCGGGTTCCTAGAGCAATTCCAGGAAAAGTGTGAAACGGTTTTCCGTCCGGAATTGCGTAAAAAAACAAGGAGTTAGAGCGGGTCGCCGTTTCCGTGAAACGGTGAACTGCTCTTGGGGAGTGA
>NZ_RZPL01000245.1:0-7231 GCF_004022805.1 Mesorhizobium sp. M7A.F.Ca.CA.002.04.1.1
GTGTAGATGTCCTGGATTTCAGGCGCGCACATCTTCTGGAATTCGCCCTGTGGCTTCGCTGCGGCCGGAATGACGACTTCCGGCGCATCTTTCATGTCGGCCGGCATGTATTTGTCCGAGCCGGTGATGGCGTTGGCATAGCGGTGGAAGGCCGACAGGCCCGCCGCGTTTTCCGGATCCATGATGAAGTTCTGGAACAGCTTGGCATTGTCGACGTTCTTGGCTTCCTTCAGAACGACCACGTTATCGCTCCACAGGCCGTAACCTTCCTTTGGATAATTGTAGTGGATGGCCGGATTGGCCAGCCGCTGGCGCAGCGCCGAGCCGTTCCAGTCGCTGGTTGCCTTGAAGTCGCCGGCGCCCATCTTCTCGATGGTGTTGTATTCCATGGCGATCCAGTTCGGCTTGGCCGCGACCAGCGTGTCACGCACCTTCTTCAGCACCGCCTTGTCGTCCGTGCACTGCTGGCCGCCGACATATTTGATCGCCGCGAAGATGACGTCATTCATCTCGGGAACGACGTTGACCTTGCCCTTCAGCTCGTCCGGCGTGTTGAAGATGATGCCCCAGCTGTCGGCCGGTCCCTTGTAGGCGTCGGTGTTGACGACGACGCCCACCGTGCCCAGCGCCCACGGCACCGAGTATTTGCGGCCTGGATCGAAGTCGGGGTTGGCCCATTCGGGCGCTACATTCTTGAAGTTCTCCATCTTGCCGGGGTCGGTTTCCAGGACAAGGCCTTCCTTGATCCAGATCGGCACGTAGGTCTGCGAGGGTACCGCAATGTCGAAGCCGGTGCCGCCCTGGCGAACCTTGGCAAGCGCGGTGTCGTTGGAATCATAATCGGTGATGGTCACCTTGACGTTGTATTTGGCCTCGAACTTCTTGATCACGTCGGGGCTGGTGTAGTTGCCCCAATTGTAGATGTTGAGCACGCCGTCGGCGCGGGCCAGGCCCGTCGAGGCGAGCAACGCCAACCCCATGGCGGTTGCTGTTGTCTTCCAGTTCATGGTTTTAACTCCCATTTTTCGGTTCAGTCTCGTTTCCTGCTGACGAAGAAAAACAACGTGACGATGGCAACCGAGAGCAGCAGGAAGGCGGTCGATATCGCGTTGATCTCGGGTGTGATGCCGCGGCGGATCTGGCCGAGCATGTAGGTGGGCAGCGTGTCCTGGCCGCCCGATTTGACGAACTCGGTGATGACGACGTCGTCGAGCGAGATGACGAAGGCCAGCATCAGCCCGGCCAGGATGCCGGGCCACAGAAGCGGCAACGTGATGCGCCGGAACGTCTTCCAGGGCGTCGCGTAGAGGTCGGCTGCGGCACGCTCCAGCGTCAGGTCCATATTCTCAAGCCGCGCCCGGATCGGCAAATAGGCAAAGGGAATGCAGAACGCCGTGTGCGCGGCGACCAGATAGCCGATGCCGGAATAACCGGTGAAGATCTTGATGCGCGAGAAGAAGATCAGCAGCGCCACCCCGGTGACGATCTCGGGCACCATCAGCGGCTGGTTGATCGCCGCATACTTGAAGGTGAGGCCGGGATAGGACGCGGTGCGGGTGGTGGCGAGCGCCGCCATGGTGGCAAAGATCGTGGAGAGCACCGCCGCAATGGAGCCGATCTGGAAGGAACGCAGCGTGGCATCGACGACCTGCGTGTTCTGCCATGCCGACTGGAACCATTTCAGCGAAAAGCCGCCCCATTCGGAGGTCGAGCTCGCCGCGTTGAAGGCATAGATGACCAGCACGATGATCGGCAGATACAGCACGATAAAGCAGGTCGCGGCGATCGCGCTGAATCCTGGCTGGTGCTTGATGGAAAAGTTCTTAGCCATGACGCACCCCCGACTTGCCGGCATTGCGCACATAGGCAAGCAGCGCCACCATGACGATGATCATGACGGCGATCGACAGCGCCGAGCCGAGTGGCCAGTTGCGGCCCTGCCCGAACTGCAATTCGATCAGGTTGGACAGCATCATGTTCTTGCCGCCGCCAAGCACGCTCGGCGTCACATAGGCGCCAAGCGCTGGAATGAAGACCAGGATGGAGCCGGCGATGACGCCCGGCTTGACCATCGGAAAGATAATCCGCCGCAGCACCTGGAAGCGCGTGGCGTAAAGGTCGTAGCCCGCCTCGACCAGCCGGAAATCCAGCTTTTCCATGCTGGCGTAGATCGGCAGCACCATCAGCGGCAGGTAGACATAGGCCATGCCGATCAGGATCGCCGTGTCGGTGTAGAGGATCTGGATCGGCGCCGAGATGATGCCGAGCTTGAGCAGCATTGTGTTGATGATGCCTTCGTTGCGGATGATCTGCAGCACTGCGAAGGTGCGGATCAAAAGGTTGGTCCAGAACGGAATGGTGATCAGGAACAGCCAGAGATCGCGGGTCTTTTCGCTGCGCGTCGCCATGAAATAGGCGGTCGGGAAACCAAGCACCAAGGTGGCGATCGTCGTCACCACCGAGAGCTTGATCGAGCGCAGGAAGATGGTGACGTGGGCGGCGGCGATCGAAAGCGTGTCGTCGAAGATATCGCGTTCCAGAAACACCGCTATCCAGGCTTCCGGCGAGAACTGCCACTTCACGTCGCCATAGGAGCCTGGCGTCAGGAACGAGTACACGAGCACGATCAGCAAAGGGCCGGTCGCGGCGAGGAAAATGACCAGCAGCGCTGGTGCTGACAAAAGCCAGCGGTCACGGACATCGCGCCGCTCCGCTGCCTTGGCGACTTCTTCCGCGGTCGCCATCGTCAGTCCTTCAGGACCTGGGCGGCATCGCTGCCGATGAGGATGCCGACCGCGTCGCCCTTCTCGAAACCGCAGCCCGCGCTGCGCGTGTTCTGCTGGCGTACGGTGAAGAGTTCGCCGCTGTCGAGATGAACATGGATGTGGGTGTCGGTACCGAAATAGACGATATTATCGACCCTCCCCGACAGTTCGCCCTTGGCCTTGGTCAGCTTGGCGTGTTCAGGCCGAACCACGACCGTGGCATTGGGCTTGGGCTGGAAACCCTGGGCCACGGTCGCCTCGATGGTCGCACCGGACTTGAGCGTGGCGCGCGCCTTGCCGTTGGCCATCTCGCTGATGGCGGCCGTCAGGAAGTTGGTTTCACCGATAAAGTCGGCGACGAAGCGTTCGGCCGGCTTGTCGTAGATATCCCAGGGCGAACCGACCTGGAGGATCTTGCCCGATGACATGACCGCGATGCGGTCGGACATGGTCAGCGCTTCTTCCTGGTCGTGGGTGACGAAGATGAAGGTGATGCCGGTCTCGTGCTGCAGCCGCTTCAACTCGATCTGCATCTCCTTGCGCAGCTTGTAGTCGAGCGCCGACAGTGGCTCGTCGAGCAAAAGCACCTTCGGCTGCGGTGCCAAGGCGCGGGCCAAGGCCACGCGCTGCTGCTGGCCGCCGGAGATCTGGCTGGTGCGACGACCGGCGAGTGCCTCCATCTTGACCAGCTTCAGCATCTCGGCGACGCGCGCCTTGATCTCGGCCTTCGGCTTACCCAGCATTTCCAGGCCAAAGCCGATATTGTCGGCGACCGTCATGTGCGGGAACAGCGCATAGGATTGGAAAACGGTGTTGACCGGCCGTTTGAAGGGTGGCAGCGGCGCGATGTCCTGGCCGTAGAGCAGGATTTCACCGGCGGTTGGAAAATCGAAGCCGGCGATCAGCCTGAGCAACGTCGTCTTGCCGCAGCCGGATGGCCCCAGCAACGTGAAGAATTCGTTCTCGCGGATAGATACCGAGACCGTGTCGAGGGCAGCCACCTGCCCCTCACCTGATCCGAAAATTTTGCTGACGTTTACTACTTCAATCGCATTCCGATCCGGTTTGTCCGGCACGATTACGCCTCACTGTTGACCCCGCTCTTGCTGGCGGAGCTCTTCCCCTGTTCGATGTGACCACATGGCCGGTGGGTTGGCAAGCCCGGCATTGGGTCACAGTTCAGTCAGTCATTGAGGCCTGCAAGCCCCATGCCATAGTCAGGCCTGATAGGTGATCTTGCCGCCGCAAATCGTCGTCACCGGCCGCACCTTGTGCAGATCGGCCGGGGCGGTGTTCTCGATATCCATCGACAAAACCACCAGATCGGCCATGTAGCCCGATCTCAGCGTACCCTTGCGGTGCTCGGCGAATTCGGCGTAGGCGCCCTCGATCGTGTAACCGGCGATCGCTTCATGCAGCGAGAAACTCTGGTCCGGGTCGCTTTCTGCCCATGGTTTGCGCAACACTGCCGCCTGAATGCCCAGGATCGGATCGATCGGCGACACCGGCCAATCGGATGCGAAGACGACATGCGCGCCGGCATCCTTCAAGGTCCGCCAGGCATAGCTCAGCGGCCAGCGTGCCGGCCCGATGCGCGACACCGTCGGCTCCAGCGGAAAATCCATGGCGCCGGGCGGATGCGGCGGTTGCATGGAAGCAATGACGCCGAGTTCTGCGAAACGCGGCACATCCGATGTGGTGGTGACCTCGATGTGCTCGACCCGGTGACGGCTGTCGCGCTTGCCGTTCGCCTTCTGCGCCGCCTCATAACCGTCCAGCACCGCGCGCACCGCGCCGTCGCCGATCGAGTGCACCGCGATCTGCAGCCCGCGCCTGTCGGCCGCGACGGCCAGATCGATGAATTGTTGCGGCGTGAACAGCGGCTCGCCCACCCAGTCGGGCCGGTCGGCGTATGGCTCGACCATGACAGCTGTCCAGGAATCGAGCACCCCGTCGTAGAACACCTTGACCATGCCCGACGACAGCCATTCGCTGTTGTAGCTTTCGGCCATATCAGATGCCTTGTCGAGCATGTCGAGCGTCATGAAATTCTTGTAGTGGAACGGGATCTTGACGCGGCAGGGCAAGCCTTCCTCGGCTTCGATCTCGGCCAGCAGCTCAAGCTGATAGAGGTTGCCGTCCATGTTCTGGATCGAGGTGATGCCGTGGCGGGCGCACCAGGCGAGCCCGCGCCGCATGATGTCGCGGTCGGCGTCCCGCTCGGCCGCCGTCGGCATCGGGTCCGGCTCGCCGCCGGTCGACAGCCCCAGCCGCACCCGGCTTTCGCCGGCAAGGTCGAGCACCGGGCCAAAGGCCTCGCCTTCGCGCAATTCGCCGGCGGCCAGTCCATCGTCACCCATGACAATCTCATTGCCAGGGCCGAGCGTACGCCCCTGCAGGATGCCGGCCATTTCCAACGCCTTGGTGTTGGCCCACATGGTGTGATGGTCTGGCGCCGCCATGCAGAACGGACGATCGGGCAAAATGGCGTCGAGGTGATGGCGCGTCACGCGCTCGCTGCCGAGCACGGTGTAGTCGACGCCTTGGCCGACCAGCATCTTCGCGTCGGGCCGGGTAGGCGCATAGTCGCGGATCGCCTTCTGCAGCGCCTCGAAGCCATGTATACCGGTGAGTTGAAGGTGGGCAAGTTCAGCCCCGCCCGAAAACAGATGCATGTGGGCTTCGATGAAACCCGGCAGGACGGAGCCGCCCTTGGCGTCGATTACCTTGGTGGCCGGTCCCTTGAACTCTTCGATGGAGGCGCGGCTGCCGATGGCGATGATTGCGCCGTCCTTGACGGCGACGGCCTCGGCGGTGGGATTGTCGTCGTCGATGGTCAGTACACGACCATTGATGACGATCAGATCCGCATTGTGACCTGCACCTGTGACAGACATCGCGACTCCGCGCTTTTGACGACTGACTGAGACCGACAACCTCTTGGCCAACGACCTGCCACTCCACCGGAGCGGCGCCATGGGACGAAAAAGAATGCCAGCGCGCTGTCTTGGAAATTCCCCTTGTCATCCCAAGAGGCAGCGTGGATAAAGAATGCGACTGATTATTCGCGTTTGTCAACATACCGAATCTGGAATGTATCGTGGACAGCAAGCTCCCACCATGTTGAGACCGGGCGGGGAACGAGGACATCGGACGGTGAAGCGCAGTCTCGACCGCAAAAGCAGGATAGCGCTCGAACCGCGCAAACAGCCGCGGCAAAAACGCTCCAGCAAGGTGGTCGACCGGATTCTCGACGCAGCGCTGGTCTTGACGCGGGAGCAAGGAACCAAGACGCCGACGACGCTGGCCATTGCGCAGCGCGCAGGCTTGTCGGTTGGTTCGATCTACCAATACTTTCCCAACAAGGAAGCCATTCTTCTGGACCTCGCCCGGCGCTGGCTGTCATCCTTTCCCGAGGTGATCGCCAAGCGTATCAAGGTCGCCCCGCCCACCAACCGTGAAGAGTTTCGGCAGGAAGTGCGCAAGCTCTTCATCGACACGTCCAGACTCTACCTCGAAAACGCCAGCCTGATGCCGGTGATCGAGGCCATTTCAGGCAACGCCGACCTCAGGCCGATCCAGAACGAATATGACGAGCAGATCATCGCGCTCTACGCCGCATGGCTGCAGCATGTGAACCCGGCGCTTGAAGACAATGTCGCCAGCCGGCTCGGCGTGCTGATGATGGACGTCGGGCACGCCTGCCGGCTTGTCGGGCTGAAAAGAGACCGCAAGACATACGACCTCATCGAGGACGATGTGGAAAGAATGTGGCTCGCTCTGGTGAGCCCTTATCTCAATCTTGAATCTTGACTGATTTCGCACTTCGAGAGGAATTTATGAAGACTGTTTTCTCCCCCCTTCACGCCGGCCATGCCGGTCAAATGGAACTGGTCACATCAGCCATCGTGCCGGGTTTCGAGAAGCCATCGAGGGCCGAATTCATCAAGGCGCGGGTCGAAAGCGAGAAACTGGGTCCCATCATCGCGCCGCACGAACATGACCTCGCCGCCGCCAAGCGCATCCACAAATCAGACTATATCGACTTTCTCCCGACGGTCTGGCCGCAATGGCTGGAAGCAGGTCTCACAGGCACGGCGATGCCCTTCACATGGCCGACGCGCGGCCTGCGCGGCGACGTGCCGCCAAAGCGCGTCGACGCGCTGCTCGGCTATTATTCCTTCGATGCCGGCGCCACTTTCGTCGAAGGCACGTGGGCCGCGATCAAGTCTTCCTACGACGTAGCGCTGACCGCCGCCGGCCTGCTCAAGGATGGCGAGGCTTCCGCCTTCGCGCTCTGCCGTCCGCCCGGCCACCATGCCGGGGCTGGCTTCATGGGCGGCTATTGCTACATCAACAACGCCGCTGTCGCCGCGCAATGGTTCCGCGACCACGGCGCCAAACGCATCTCGATCCTCGATGTCGACTACCATCACGGCAACGGTACGCAGGAGATCTTCTACGAC
>NZ_RZPL01000246.1:0-7231 GCF_004022805.1 Mesorhizobium sp. M7A.F.Ca.CA.002.04.1.1
GCTCAGCAGCGAACCGGCCCGGCTGGCCAGCACCAGCGCCAGCCCGAGCAGAACCGCGCCGGTCATCACGACGATGCGGGCGCCAAAACGGTCCGATATCGCGCCCCAGGCGAAGCCGCCAAGGCCCATCACCAGGAAGTTGAGCGTCATGGCGCTCGAAATGCCGGCGCGCGACCAGTTGGTGTCGATCGCCATCGGCTCGAGAAAGATCGCCAGCGAAAACATCGTCCCGATGGCGACACAGGACATCAGCGCGCCAGCCGCGACGATGACCCAACGATAGGAAAAGCTCATTCAAATCTCCCATGCCAGAGGGCAGCGCTCAGCGCTGCTTGCATCCGAAGGACGCCGGCAGCGAGGCTGATCCTACAATCCGGTTGCATTTTTTATCCAGTCTGGCCCGACGCCGTTTTCAGCAGATCAGACCGGCAGTTCCGACGTGTATTTGATCGTTTGGCTGGGGACGTCGGTCTTGACGTTCTGCACGCCCTTGATGCGGCTCAGATGCTCCGACTGGAAGCGGCGATAGTCGTCGATGCCGGCCGCCACCACGCGCACCATGGCGTCGCAATCGCCGAGCATCAGATAGCACTCCATCACCTGCGGCAGCTTGGCGACTTCGGTGGCGAAATGCTCGATCGTGTCCTCGTCCTGCGTCTTCAGCCAGATGCGGGTGAAGAAGGTCAGACCCTTGCCGATGCTGGCCGGGTTGAGCACGGCGACGTAGCGGTCGATGACACCGGCTTCCTCCAGCAGCTTCACGCGACGCAGGCAAGGCGATGGCGACAGCCCGACCTCATTGGCCAGATCGTTGTTGGCCATGCGGCCGTCGCGCTGCAGCGCCCGCAGAATCCGCTTGTCGATCTCATCCAGCTTCATGGCTACAGATTCCATCTATTCGAAAATTTGTAACATAAAATGCCAGAACTCGGCGAAATACAACAATCTCCGCAACCAAATTGCGGACCGATTTCGGTATGTTTGCTGCCGACATCAGTTGATTTCAAACGCAGAGAAGCGGCGGCCGCGAGGTCAGCCGATGAAGACACATGAGCATTTCACAGGCAGTCGAGACGGTGGCAGATGGTTCGAAATCCGAATTCCGCCGTGGCGTGGCGTCCTGCGCGCCGGTGCTGTTCGGCACCATCCCCTATGCGCTGGTGCTTGGCGCCCAGGCGACGCAGAAAGGCTTGAGCACGGTCGAACTGTCTGCCATGACAGGGCTGAACTTCGCCGGCGGTTCGGAGTTCGCGGCGATCCAGTTGTGGACGTCGCCGCCGCACATCGTGCTCATCGTCGCCATCACCTTCCTGGTCAACAGCCGTCACCTGCTGATGGGGGCGGCACTGGCGCCGTTCCTGCGCGACCTGCCACGGCGCAAGGTGTTTCCGGCGCTTTTCCTTATGTGCGATGAAAGCTGGGCGCTGGGCTTGGCCGATGCCAAACTGCGTGCTGCAGCCGGCATCACGCCGGCCTTCAGCCCGCGCTACTATATGGGCGCGGCGCTGGCGATGTATCTCACCTGGGTGGCCTTCACCACGCTGGGTGCCTTGCTCGGTCCGATGCTTGGCCATGTCGAGACCTATGGTTTTGACATGGCGTTCCCGGCTGTCTTCCTGGTGCTGATGCGCGGCATGTGGACGGGTATGGCGGCGGCGCGGCCCTGGCTGGTCAGCCTGGTCGTTGCAGCACTGGTCTATCTCTTCGTTCCCGGTGCCTGGTATGTCGCCGCCGGCGCCATGTCGGGTCTGGTCGCGGCCTGGCTGATGGCAGGTGATGCATGATTGATGCCGTGACCCTTCTCACCATCGTGCTGATGGCCGGCGTCACTTATCTGACGCGGATCGGCGGCTATGTCGTCCTACGCAACCGCACGCTGGGCGCCCGTGCCACGGCTGTGATGGAAGCTGCGCCCGGCTGCGTGCTGATCTCTGTCATCGCACCGGCCTTCGTATCGAAGTCCCCGGCGGATCTTCTGGCGCTGGCTGTTACTCTGGCAGCCGCCACGCGGTTTTCCATGCTGCCGACCGTGCTGATCGGGGTCGCTTCGGCGGGGTTGCTCAGGCATTTCATTGGGTAGTCTAGACTACAGCCTTGGATCTATTGGCTCGCTCTCCAGCGCCAGGACGCCGAAAACACACTCGTGGACACGCCGTAGGGGCTGCCTGGCGACAAACCGCTTCAGCGCCTCGTGACCGAGCGCGAACTCCCGGAGCGCCAGACTACGCTTGCCACCTAAGCCTCGTTCCCGCAGGCGCACGAGATTGTCCGGTGCGTCGTATTCAGGGCCATATATGATGCGCAGATACTCCCGGCCGCGCACCTTCAGCGCCGGCTGGATAACCCCCTTCTTGTTCCGGCTGACGAAGTCGCGCGGCTTCACCACCATGCCTTCGCCGCCCGAGCCGGTCAGCGTCTCCCACCAGGCAACAGCCTCGGCACAAGCGCCGGCGTCGGCCAGATCTACCACCCGCCATTGTGTTCGCGTTACCACGCCGGCAGCCAGGCGCTCTGCAAGTGTCATGTGCCAAACGTGGTCATGATCGAACCAGACACGTCCCTCGCTGGCGAGCAGGTGGAATGGTGCGACCTTCAGGTCCTCGATGCCCGAGACAGGCCACACGTAAGGCGCCCAAGCGGTAGCGTATCTGGCCGCGCGCGCGGCCCGGTCCTCAAGGCGAGCGTCCAGCGAGGCCGCATCGATGCCACGCGCCATCGCACGGGCCAGCGCCTCGCGACTGGCTTGGAGGCCTGCGGCCGCAGACGTCGCTACTGGTGCATACTGGCTTTCAATCAGGCTGCTGGCCTTGGCCGACCAGGGCATGATCTCGGCGTCCAGCAGCAGCCAATCGCTGTTCAATTCCTTCCATAGGTCCACAGCCTCGACTCTGGCGCGGAGGCGGGCGAGCAGGCCCTCCGTCATGCCAGTGCCGTTGAAAAAGGAGCGTCCGGTCCGGGTCCAGATCGCGCCGGTCTCGTCGCCAGGGACCCCGAACCGGTCGCGCGCCGCCTGTGCGTCTCGGCACAGCGCGATGACTGCCCGCGAACCCATGTGCTTCTCCTCGCAAACGATTTGGGTGACGCCACGCTCGCGGAAATGGGCGAAGGCCTCCTCGGGGCGCTCCAGCCAGCCGCTTTGGCTGCTGGTCTCCGATGGCGACATCGTCGGTGGCAGATACATCAACCACTGCGGCGACAATGCGAAACGGCTCATCACCTCAAGTGCTGCCGACGCGTTCTCCTCGGCCACAACGACCCGGCCCCTCAGTTCGGTCTCGATCCAACGTCGACCAGAGACATCCTCATAGTCGAGCACCCCGTCGGCGTCGGCCTGTGCCGATCTGCCCAGACCGGAGGATCCACCTAGTGGGCGCACCGGTTCGGACCAAGTCTGGATTGCCGGCACCTCGACCAGTTCGCGTTCCGGCCAGCGCAAGGCCGTCAGTTTGCCGCCGAACACGCAACCGGTGTCGATACACAGCGTGTTGTTGACCCATTCGGCCGACAGCACCGGCGTGTGCCCGTAGACCACGGCGGTCTTGCCGCGATAGGCGGCAGTCCAATCGGCACGGACGGGCAGGCCGAATTCGTCGATTTCGCCAGTGGTTTCGCCATAGAGGGCGAACTCGCGCACAGCGCCGGAGCCACGTCCGATCATCTCTTCCTTGAGGCCGGCATGGGCGACGGCGAGGCGTCCGTCATCCAGCCAGACGTGGCTGCGCAGGCTGTCGAGGAAGGCCGGCAAAGCCTCTCGCAGGCCGCGATCCTGAGCGTCCAGCTGATCGATGGTTTGTTGCAGGCCGTGGGCAATCGTCACCTTGCGGCCCTCCAGCCAGCGGCTGAGCTTGCGTTCGTGATTGCCCTGGACACAGTAGGCGGCTCCGGCCGCGACCATGCTCATGGCGATGCGCAAGGTGTCGGGCACGTTGGGACCGCGATCGACGAGGTCGCCGACAAAGACGATCTTGCGGCCTTCCGGCGGTGTCACAGCGACGATTCGTTCGCCATGATCCTCGGACCAGGCGACGCTGTAACCGAGTTGAGCGAGCAAGGCCTGAAGTTCATCGGCGCAGCCGTGGATGTCGCCTATGATATCGAACGGACCGTGGTGGTCGCGCTTGTCGGTCCACAATGGCTGGCGCGTGACCCTGGCGGTGTCGATACTGGCCTCGCTGGTAAGCTTCCAGACCTGGCGGAAACCTTCGCGTTGCAGCCCGCCGAGGCCCTTGCGAATTTCGGTGGTCATGCGCTGGACCACGCCGGCGCCGAACGGCCGGTCGGGTCGCAACGCGTTGCGAGCGACGCAGACGTCGACACCTGGATCGATGACCACGGCGACCGGCAAGGTGTGCCACTTGCGCGCAAGTTCGATCCAGGCCTTGCGGTCAGCGGCTCGCACGTTGGTGGCATCGATGACGGCCAGCTTGCGATACTTGAGCCGTTTGCTGGCAATCTCGCGCGCCAAATCGAAGGCATCTGCCGAGACATCCTGATCAGTCTCGTTGTCGCTGACTAGCGCGCGGCAGCGATCCGAGGAGATGATTTCTGTCGGCAGGAAGTGCCTGGCGGCGAAGGTCGACTTGCCTGATCCCGTCGATCCGATCAGCACGACCAGGGCGAAGTCAGGGATGGCGAGATCGGTCTTGTCGGGCTCTCTCATCGGGTGAACACCGCCATCTGTGTCGGCGCCCCCAGGACTGGGTGCACGGCTCCGATGTCGCTGAATGCGGCGCTGTAGCCATAGGCCTTGCCGATCCGGGCCGCCCAGGCTTCAAACCGAACGCGGCTCCATTCGAAACGGTGATCCGGATGGCGAAAGGCGCCGGGAGCCAGATTGGGAAACAAGGCGTTATAATCGGCGTTGGGCGTGGTCACGATCACGGTTTTGGGCGCCGTCTCGCCGAAGACAACACGTTCGATTAGGGGCAATCTGTCTTCGTCGAGATGCTCGATGACCTCCACCAACACGGCAACATCAGCTTCTGCCCAGCGGCTGTCGCGATATGTCAGCGATCCATGCATCAGCGTGACACGGCCTTCGGGCGGTCCGCCGAACTCGTTCAGCTTGAGACGCTTGGCAGCCCGTTCCAGCTCACGAACGGCAGGGTCGAGTCCGAACATCTTGTGGACCCATCGTTCGCGCACGAGCCGATAGAGAAGCTTGCCTTCGCCGCATCCCAGATCTGCAATACTGGTCGCGCCGGTCGCGCGGATGGCTCGGACCACTGCGTCCATGCGCAGGTCATTCAGTCGGATGGGCGCCTCGAGCGCTTCCTCGGGCGCAATCCGGGCTTCGGGAGGCAGGGCCTCACCAGCCGTCTCGGGAGCCAGTCGCTCTAGGGCGATGCGGGCCAACGCACCCCGGTTGCGCAGATAACGGCGCACGATTAGGTCTTTGGCTGGGTGGTTTTCCAGCCAGCCTTCGCCTTTGGACAGCAGCTTGTCGATCTCGGCCTCGCCAACCCAGTAGTGCTTGGCGTCGTCCATCACCGGGATCAGGACATAGAGGTGATTGAGCAGGCTGCTTAGCCGGCCGGTGCCGGTCAGCCTAAGATGACCGTATCGGGGGCCGCCTGTGTTGGATCCAATAGTTTCGATCGGTGTCAGGTCAACGGACCATCCCAAGGGTTCGAACAGACCCCGCACGAGAGCCTCGCCGCCGCGCATCGGCAGCGGGGTCACCACGGTTTCGAGCGGCAGGTCGCTGTCGGCCAGTTGCTGGCGTTCCTTTGATATGCCGGTCATCGCGGTTCGCAGCGCCTTATTCAATGCCACTGACAGGAAGGACGATGCCGCATACGGGCGGTCGTTCACATACTGGTCCAACAAGCCTTCTGCCTGCCCCTTGCCTCGCACTAGCCCTATAGGGTCGACGTCTAGCAGAAGTACGGCCTCGCAACGCTCGTCGGTCGCTTCCGGATAGAACAGCCAAGCCTTGCCGAAGGATAGGTCAGTCTCGTGCAGACGTTCGGGGTGCTTGTGCAGCAAGAAGCCGAGATCTGTGGCCGGACGTTGCGTTGTAGCGACGGAAAGGAACATCGGCGACCGATAACGCAGAACAGCAGAATAACCAATGGCGTTGCGCTGCAATTTATCCAACGCAATACATCCATTTTCCACACGTAACTTTGTCGCGCCGCCAAGAAAAAGGCAGGCGCGTACGCGCCTGCCTTTTTCAATTTCGGGTGGGTGGCCGCAGCGCCTTATGCGGCAGCCGCGACGTCCCGGCTGGCGGCCACGACGGCGTCGACCTTGGCGGTCGCCTTGGCGAGCGCTGCTGTCACCGCGTCAGGGCCCATGCCGACACCTTCGATGCGGATGACATCGACATCGGTCATGCCGAGGAAGCCGAGCACGCCACGCAGGTAGGGAATGGCGTGATCGAACTGCACGGCCGCACCTTCCGAATAGATGCCGCCGGAAGCCAGCACGATATAGACCTTCTTGCCGGTGACCAGACCCTTGGGGCCGTTCTCGCCATAGGCAAAGCTCTTGCCGGAGCGGGAGATGTGGTCGACCCATGACTTCAGGGTCGAGGAGATGTTGAAGTTGATGAAGCCGGTGGCCAGGATCACCGTGTCGGCGGCGAATAGCTCGTCGAGCACGACATCGGAGACGCCGACGACTTCAGCCTGGCGCGGGGTGCGCGCTTCGGCCGGGGTATAGATGCCCGTCGCATAGTCGGCATCGATGTGCGGCAACGGATTGGCGACGAGGTCGCGCACGACGAGCGTGTTCGACGGATCGGCGGCGACGAGCTTTTCGGCGAATTCGGTGGCGATGCGGGTCGAATGCGAGGCAGCGCCGCGCGGGCTCGAAGTGACAAGAAGAATGGACATTTTGGGCTCTCTCCAGCGGTTGGAATGATTTGTCCCGCCAGATATGGGGCTTTCGATCCATTCAATAAACTGGTATATTTTCTATACGATCCATCCATAAGTTGGATATAACGATGCAGCCCAACCCGACGCTCGATCAACTTCAGATCTTTGTGACAGTCGCCGAAGCCGGCAGCTTCTCGGCCGCCGGCCGCAAGCTCAACCGGGCACAGTCCGTCATCAGCTACGGCATCGCCAATCTCGAGGCGCAGCTTGGGCTGAAACTGTTCGAGCGCGAGGGCACGCGCGAGCCGCAATTGACGGAGATCGGCCGGGCAATGCTGGAGGACGCACGGCGCATGATCGGCGCGCTGCAGCGCATCCGCTCGCGCGTCGACGGCCACCACCAGGGG
>NZ_RZPL01000247.1:0-7226 GCF_004022805.1 Mesorhizobium sp. M7A.F.Ca.CA.002.04.1.1
GACCGGGATCTTGGCGTCGATCGCCTGCTGCACGACGCCGGTCAGGCCGGCCGATTCCTTCGGTGACACCAACAGCGCATCGACCTCCTGGCGGATCAGGTTCTCGACATCGGCGACCTGCTTTTCGGTCTTGTCCTCGCCGTCGGTGATGATCAGCTCGACCTCGGGGTGCTTGGCGGCTTCGGCCAGGATGTCCTTGTTGAACTGCGCGCGCCAGGGCTCGATGGTCGTCACCTGCGAGAAGCCGATCTTCCACTTCTTGTCCTGGGCATAGGCATTGCCGGTGGTCAGCAGCGCGGTGGTGGTCAGCAGTGCCGCGGTCACGGCGGCAAGCTTCAGCATGTCACGTCGTTTCATTTTTTGTTTCCTCCGAGATTGAGAGACGGTGTCTCTTGCGACGGCCGCTTTGCCGCGGCCGTTTCCTTGTGCGCCGATTGCCCGCCGGGCAGGCGCAGATAGGCCAGGAGATCACCGGCATTGCGCTCCTGCACGAGCACGGTGCCGATGATGATCATCCCCTTCAGCACCAGCTGAAGGTTCGAATTGATGTTGTGGAGCTGCAGGATGTTGGAGAGCAGACCGAAGATCAGCACGCCGCAGAACGTGCCGATGAGGCTGCCGCGCCCGCCCATCAGGCTGGTGCCGCCTATGACCACAGCGGCAATGGCGTCGAGCTCCAGCCCGGCGCCGGCATCCGGCTTGCCTTGCCGGTACTGCGCGACATAGAGCACGGCGGCAATGCCGGCGAGCAGCCCGGAGACGGCATAGGTGGCGATCTTGACGCGGCCGGCGGCGATGCCGGAGAGGCGCGCCGCCTCCTCGTTGCCGCCGATGGCATAGACATAGCGGCCGAACGGCGTGAAGCGCAGCACCGCGCCGTAGATCACGATGGCGCCGAGGAAGAACAGGCCCGGCATCGGGATGATGCCGAACACCAGCGAGCGCAGGATCTCGAAATCGGCGGTGGCGTTGGAGCCGGTATAGACCGGCAGCACCGCATTGTTCTGGCCGGCGGTCAGCCGTGCGATGCCGAGCGCCGTCACCATCATAGCCAGGGTGACGATGAAGGGCTGCAGCCGTCCGGCAACGATGATGAAGCCGTTGAGCGCGCCGAACAGCAAACCAACGCACGGCGCCACCAGCAGCACGCCGAGCACGCCGAATTTCGGCTCGATCTGCGGCAGCAGAAACCACAGCGACAGGCAGCACAAGACCACGCCGACGACGGCGGGCGTGATCAGGCCGCGAATCCCGTCCAGCCTGATCTCGCGGACGAGATCGGCGCCGGCACGGGACTTTGCCAGGTTCTGGAAGATGAAGCGGGTGACGACGAAACCGAGGCAAAGCGCCACCAGCGCGACGGTCGGCACGCCCAGCACGACGCCCGGCGTCACGCCTGGGACCGTCAGCAGCATGGCACAGACCACCGAGCAGATGGCCATCAGCGAGCCGACGGAGAGATCGATGCCGCCGGTGATGATGACAGCCGTCATGCCGGTGGCGATCAGCCCGGTGGTCGAGACCTGGCGCAGCACGTCGAGCAGGTTGCCGTAGGAGAGGAAGATGTTGTTGCCCTTGGAACTCATCGGCGAGCCCAGCACGCCGATCAGGAAGATGGCGATCAGGCCCCAATAGAGCTTGGTACGGGACAGGAGTTTCAGGGCAGTCATGCGGCTGGTCTCGATATGGTCCTGCGCGGGGCGGCGAGACGCATGATGGCCTCCTCGCTGGCCGCATCGCGGGAAAGAATGCCTGTCTGGCGGCCATCGGCCATCACCAGGATGCGGTCGGAGAGATGCAAAAGCTCCGGCAGTTCGGAGCTGATGACGGAGATGGCCAGTCCATCGCGCGCCAGCTTGAAGATCAGGTCGTAGATCTCGCGTTTGGCGCCGACATCGATGCCGCGCGTCGGCTCGTCCAGCAACAGCACCCTTGGCCTGGTCGCCAGCCACTTGCCGATGACGACCTTCTGCTGGTTGCCGCCGGACAGCGTGCCGGCAGGCTGGTCGATGTCCCGGCAGCGGATGCCGAGCGCCTTGACCGCCTGCCGCGCCAGCCCCTGCTCGGCGGCCAGCGAGCGGATGCCGAAGCGGGCCAGCGACCCGACCAGCGGCAGCGCGACATTGTCTGCGATCGAAGCCTGCAGATGCAGGCCTTGCGTCTTGCGGTCCTCGGTGACCAGTGCAATGCCCAGCCGCCTTGCGTCGCGGGGCGAACGGATATCCACAGGCCGGCCGTCGACCTGGATTTCGCCACCGGTGCGGCCATCGCTCGAGCCGAAGATCGCCTCCAGGATCTCGGTTCGGCCCGAACCCAGCAGCCCGCCAATGCCGAGGATCTCTCCGGCGGCAAGATCGAAGCCAACGCCGTCGATCACCGTGCGCCAGCCATGCGCATCGGGCTTCGACAGCGACAGGTTTTCGACCGAAAGCACAATGTTGCCGCCGGAGTGGCGCTCTTCCTGGGAGGAAGCGAGCAGGTTGCGTCCGACCATCGCCGAAATGATCGCATCTTCGTCCAGCCTGGCCATCGGCTCGGTCAGTACATGGCGGCCGTCGCGAAACACGGTGACGCGGCTGGCCAGATGCATGACCTCGTCGATGCGGTGCGAGATGTAGACGATGGCGACACCGCTCTCGGCAAGCTGGCGGATGATGCGGAACAGCCGCTGGCATTCGGCCGGCGACAGCGCCGAGGTCGGCTCGTCCATGATCAGGATGCGTGCCGACATCGACAGCGCCTTGGCGATCTCGACCAGCTGCTGCTCGCCGACACGCAGGGCACCGACGCGGGCTTGCGGATCGAGCTCGATGCCGAGCCGCTGCAACAAAGCGCCCGCCGCGCGGCTGCTTGCCTTGCGGTCGACAATCAGCCCGGCGATCAGCTTCTCGCGGCCAAGGAAGATGTTGTCGGCGACGCTGAGTTCGGGCACCAGGTTGAGCTCCTGATGAATGATGGCAATGCCGGCATCCTCGGCGTCGCGTACGCCAGCGAAATTGACAGGGTGGCCATCGACGCTGACCGTGCCTTCATAGCCGGTGTAGACGCCGGAGAGGATCTTCACCAGCGTCGACTTGCCGGCGCCGTTCTCGCCCATCAAGGCATGAACCTCGCCGCGCCGCAGCTCGAAGCCGACATCGACCAGGGCGGCGATGCCGCCGAAGCTCTTGGAAATATGCTCGGCGCTCAGAACGGTGTCCGACCGATCGGCAGCGCCGTGCTGCGGGGAAAGGGAACTGCTCTCTCGCATGACAATGGCGGCCTCCCTTCCGTCGTCGTCAACTTCCCGCAAACGCTAATCTAAACGTTTCGATCATGTCAAGCTGATATGAGGTACCGCATGTTTACTGCATTTCGATTCTTGCTAAAAAGGACAGGATTCCGTACGTATTGGCCGGCAAGGGTGGCGAAACGTTTCGAAAATGACAGCATCAGGGCAAAAAAAACACCGGAAATCCACCGCGCCCACCATGCTTCATGTGGCTGAAGCGGCGCGTGTTTCTGTCGCCACCGTTTCGGCGCTGATCAATGGCACGGCGACGGTCAGTCCGGAGCTTAGCCAGCGCATCGAACAGGCGATCCGCGATATCGGCTACAAGCGCAACGCGATCGCCCGCAGCCTGAAGATGGGCACGACCCGCACGATCGGACTGACCGTGCCGCACATCACCAACCCATTCTTCACCGATGTCGTCTCGGTCATCCAGCAGGCCTTCGACCGGGCCGGCTATGCCGTCATGCTGTGCTGCACGGACGAGGATTTGAACACCCAGGACGATCAGATCAAGCTGCTGCTCGACCGCATGGTCGACGGGCTGATCGTGGCGCGCGTCGGCGACGGCGCGATCCTCAAGCGGATCGTCGACGACGCCAACGTGCCGGTGGTGCTGCTCGATCGTATCTGCAAAGGCGTCGACACCGATGCCGTGGTGCTGGACAACCAGCGCGCGGTGTTCGACGCCATCACCTATCTGATCAATCTCGGCCACCGGCGCATCGGTTACATCACCGGCACGTCGGACATTTCGCCGATGCATGACCGCATGGCGGGATATCGCGAGGCGCTTCACGCCGCCGGCCTGCCGATCGCGGAGGAGCTGATCCGCTTCGGCAATTTCCACGAGATCGACGGCTACAACGCGACCATGCAGATGCTGTCCTCGCACGATCGGCCAAGCGCGATCTTCTCGGCCAACAACCCGATGGTGATCGGCACCATGAAGGCGATCCGCGACATCGGCCTGTCCTGCCCGGAAGACATTTCAGTTGCCTGCTTCGACGACTTTCCATGGTCCGACGTGTTTCAGCCGCAGCTGACCACCGTCGCGCAGCCGGTGCAGGCGATCGGCGAACAGGCGGCCAATCTGCTTCTCGACCGTCTCGCCGGCAACAGGGACGCGCCGCCGCGCAAGCTTTTGCTCAAGGGCCGGCTGATGATCCGCAATTCATGCCGCCCGCTCGGGGCGATTGCGCAGAGCGTGAGCGCATAGTTTTTCGCCCAGCATATATCGTACCAGAACTTGTCAGGCCGCCTGCGACAGCGATTTGTGCGCCTCGGCCAGGATCTCGAACGACCGCACCCGCGCCGCATGATCAAAAATCTGCGCGGTGACCATCAGCTCGTCGGCGCCGGTGCGGCGCACGAAAGCATCGATGCCTTGCCGCACCGTTTCCGGGGAGCCGACGACGGCGCAGGACAATGCCTGGCCCAGCATGGTCTTTGCCATCGGATCGAGATCGCGGTCATAGTTCTCGACAGGTGGCGGCAGCCGTCCGGCCCGGCCGGTGCGCAGATTGACGAAAGCCTGTTGCAGCGAGGTGAACAGCAAACGAGCCTCGGCATCGGTGGGCGCGGCAAAGACGTTGAGGCCAAGCATGACATGCGGCTTGTCGAGGTGCTCGGAGGGTTGGAAGCGCGAGCGGTAGACATCCAGCGCGTGATCCAGATCCGCCGGCGCGAAATGCGAGGCGAAGGCATAGGGCAGGCCGAGCATGGCGGCAAGCTGCGCGCCGTAGAGGCTGGAGCCGAGGATCCAGACCGGCACGCCCTGGCCTTCGCCGGGCACGGCACGGATGCGTTGGCCTTCCTCGGCCGGCTGGAAATAGCCCATCAGCTCGACGACATCCTGCGGGAAATTGTCGACCCCGGCCTCGAGATTGCGGCGCAAGGCGCGGGCGGCACCCATGTCGGTGCCGGGCGCCCGGCCGATGCCGAGATCGATGCGGCCCGGATGCAATGCGGCCAGCGTGCCGAACTGCTCGGCAATCACCAGCGGCGAATGGTTGGGCAGCATGATGCCGCCGGCGCCGACACGAATGGTCTTGGTGCCGCCCGCGACATGGGCAATGACGACGGCTGTGGCGGCACTGGCAATACCCGGCATGTTGTGATGCTCGGCCAGCCAGAAACGCTTGTAGCCCAGGCGCTCGGCATGGCGGGCAAGATCGAGCGAGTTGGCCAGCGACTGCGAGGCATCGCTGCCTTCGACGATCGGCGACAGGTCGAGAACGGAAAGAGCGGTCATGGGTGGGATCCTGTGTCAGGACCGCATGTAGGAAGCATCCGGCGGCGCCGCAAATTCAAAAATATTGATCAGCCTTTGACAGCTTCGGGGTCGGCGATGTCGTCCTCCTCGACGACAACCGCGTGCTGCGCGGCGAGAAAATTGCCGACATGGCTGAGCCCATCGAAATGATCGCAGAACACCTTGATGACGACCAGCAGCGGCACCGCCATCAGGGCGCCGACGAAACCCCACAGCCATGACCAGAAGGCGATGGCGATAAAGATCGCCACGGCGTTGATCTCGAGGCGCCTGCCGACCACCATCGGCGTCACGAACTGGCCTTCGACGATGTCGCACAAGATCACGAAGGCCGGCGCCAGAAGCGCGTAGAAGATGGTATCGAAGCTGATCAACGCCATGACCGTGACAAGCACGATGGTGATCAGTGCTCCGACATAGGGCAGGAAATTGAGCAGGGCGGCAGCAACGCCCCAGACCAGCGGATTGGGCACGCCGAGCGCCCAAAGACCGAGAGCGATGACCGTGCCGAGGCCGGCATTGATGATGGTGACGGTGAGCAGATAGTGCGAGATTTCGCGTTCGACGTCATAGACGACGCGCAGCGCCCGCTTCTTTTCGCTGAGGCTGGCGAAGGACTGGATGATCTTTTCATAAAACATCGTGCCGGAGGCGAGCAGGAACAGCGACAGCACGAAGATAATGGTGAGGCCTGTTCCCGCCGACAGGATGTTGCTGGCGGCCGCCGACAGGATGCCGGACTGCGCCACCGCCACCTTCTGAATACCGGACTCCTGCGAGGTCTCGGTCAGTTGTTCGATCTGATGCGAAATCTGCATGATCTTCTCGAGCGGCTGTCGCAATTGCGCCAACCGTTCGGTGAGCTTCTGGCCGATCGACGAGGTGTTGTTGATAAGATCGATGATCGGGCCACTGAGCAGATAGCCGGCGGTGGCGAACACACAAAGGGACAACAGCACCAGAAGGGTTGCCGAGATCACTTCCGGGATACCGTGCTTGCGCAGCAGCCGGACGATCGGCGTCAGCGTCAGCGCCAGCAGGAAAGCCAGAAGCACTGGCATGAAAAAGGCGCGGGCGAAATAGAGCGCGTAGATGGCCATGAAGAGAAAGATGCCGATCAGCAACGAGCGCATCAGACGCGTGTCGGCGCGAGCCGCGACGCGCGAATCCGGTTCATCGGAAACGTCCTGTCCCCAGGCTGTGGGTTCGGTTTTCATGGTCACCCCTCAAGCCGGCGCCCCTTCGCACGGCAATCGCCTCCATGAAACGCAGAGTTACGGGCGAGGGTTCCATGAGCCGGCTTCGGGATTGAGGCCGCTCGCGCCGGCTCCGGGTCAGGCTGCCGGCGACGTGACGGCTGTGGCGGGCTTGGCTGTTTCCTTGCGCACGATCGGCGCCACCCTGGTGCCGTAGAGTTCGATCGCCTTCATGATCTTGGCGTGCGGCATGGTGCCGATCGCCATCTGCAGCAGGAAGCGGTCATTGCCGAAGATCTTGTGCTGGGCGACGATCTTTTCAGCCACTTGCTCGGGACTGCCGACGAACAGGGCGCCTGTGGGGCCGCGCGACTGGTCGAAATGCGCCCGCGAGGTCGGACCCCAGCCGCGCTCGCGGCCGATGCGATTCATCACTTCCGCCTGCGGGCCGTAGAAATCGTCCGCCGCCTGCTCGGTCGTCTCG